>CBFGOD010000467.1:0-3569 GCA_965650295.1 uncultured Shinella sp.
CATGGCGGACGAAATATCGGCGATGTCCCAGCCGAACTCCTGATGCAGCGGCTGGATCATCACGCCGGCCGAGCCCATCGCGCCGGCGGTCGCCAGCATGGTCAGGAAGGTGGTCGCGGCGACCACCCAGCCGTAATGCAGGTTCCGGCCGGCCATCCATCTGGCAACGCGTGTGGAAACCATGTTTGAAATCCCTCTTTCGTCGGTGCCGGCAGAGCGGCGAGTTTACGGGTAGATACCCGTTTATGGGCAAAAATTAGAGAGCCTCGAGAAGCTCCCGCAACCGGTCCGCGCCGTCAGGGCCGAGCCGGGCTTCGATCTTGTCCTGCACGGAATCCCAGAGCGGTGCCCCTTCCCTGAGCACCGTATGCCCCGCCTCGCTCACCGCCAGCGTCGCCTCGCGCTGGTCCTTGCCGGGGCGAATCTCCACCAGTCCCATGCGCTCCAGCACCTTGGCATTGCGGCCGACCGTCGAGCGGTCGAGTTCGACGCGCACGCCAAGATCCGTCAGCGAGACCGGCGCCATGCGGTTGATGTTCCTGAGAAGACTGAACTGGGCGATATTGATGCCAAGCGGCGCCAGCGCCTCGTCATAATAGGACGAGACCTTTCGCGACGCCTTGCGCAGCACGATGCAGTGGCAGATGTCCTTGCTCATTTTCTCGGGTATATACCCACGAATAGTCTTTCGCAAGACAGACCAACTGCCGCCGCGTGGAAAAATGGCGGCAGCCGACGCTGCCGCCCGAAGTGCGGCTATGCCTTGAGGGCCGCTGCGTTGTCGACCGCATAGGTGGCGAGCGAACGTGGAGCGTGCCCGGTCAGCGTCTGCACGGCATCGGAGACCGGCGCCGTCCAGCTCTCGCGGACGGGGTGGAAGATGGCGGCGAGGAAGTTGGCATAGTCGTCAGGCACGCCCGCACCCGTGAGAATGCCGACGAAGGTCGCGTCATCCACCGGCTGATAGGCGATGGGCTTGCCTGTTATCTCCGAAAGGAGCTTTGCCGCCTCGGCGTAGCCCAAGGCCTCGGGGCCGGTCAGCTTGAAGGCCTTGTTGTCGAAGGTGCCGGAGGTGAGCGCTGCGGCGGCGCTGTCGGCGATGTCGCGCGTATCGATGAAGCTCGACTTGCCCTCAGCCGCCGGCACGGCAATCGTGCCGTGGTCGATCCCGGCCTTCCAGTAGGTGTGGAAATTGTCGGCAAACCAGTTGGGCCGCAGGATGACATAGCGCGTGCCGGATTTTTCCAGCGCGATCTCCACCTGGCGATAGGGAATGCTGTCATCCGCATCGACGCCGAAGACGCTCTGGAACACCACCTTCACCTTGCGCGCCGCAGCCGCCTCGATGACGGGAAGCAACAGCTCCCTGGCGTTCACATAGCCCGCCGGCAGCATGACATAGGCGCGATCGACGCCCTCGAAGGCCGGGCCAAAGGTGGCCGCGTCCGTGTAGTCGAAGGCAACGCCTTCGGCACCCGCAACGGCCTTGCCGGAGCGGGTCGCCGCCTTGACGTTTTCGCCCTTTTCAACGAGCGCCTTCACCAGCGAGGTGCCGACATTGCCGGTGGCGCCGAGAACCAGAATTTTGCCTGCCATTTCTCTCTCCTAAGTATCATTTGGAAACTTGATTTCGAAATGATACATAACAGGGAAAGGAAAGCGGCGTAAGGAGGCACTTTGAACTCCGGTAGTTTCCCCTTGGAAACCAGCGCCCGGACGAGGTTACGGCGCGATGGCATATATCTATGATATCTATGAGGAAAATTGCCCGACGCGGCAGGTTCTCGACCGGCTTGCCGACAAATGGGCGCTGCTCATCCTCGACCGGGTGAAGCACGAGCCGATGCGTTTCAACCACCTGAAGCGCGACATCAAGGGCATCTCGCAGAAGGCCCTGTCCCAGACGTTGAAGAAGCTGGAGCGTGACGGGCTCGTCTCGCGCACGGTCCATCCGACCGTTCCCGTTACCGTGGAATATGCGCTGACGCCGCTGGGCGCCACCCTGAAGGAAACCGTCGCGGCCATCGCCCATTGGGCGGAGCGGCATATGGATTCGGTGCTGGACGCCCAGAAGGCCTATGACATCGCGGTGGCCGAGCGCTGAGTATCAGGCCTTCTTCATCCAGCGCCCGTCGCTGTTCTGCTGCCAGTAGGTGAGTTGGTGCCCCTCGCCTTTCAGGCGCTTCCAGTGTTCGCGCGCCGTCTCGACTTCCGCCTGATCGTAGCCGTCGAACATGAAGATGACGCGTTCATAGGCATCGAGCGGCGGGGGCGCGGCGCCGGCAACGATGAAGCGCACGGTCGCGGCATTGGCATTGTCGGGCGCCGTCGTCAAAAGCACCGGCTGCTCGGCGGCATGGTCCTGCTCATCCGTGCCATGCGGCAGAAAGCTGTCCTCGCGAAAGGTCCACAGATGCGCATCCAGTGCATCGCGCCGCTCCGCATCGCCCGCCTGCACAACGACGCGCCAGCCGCGCTCCAGGCTCTTGTCGAGCAGCGGCGGCAGCGCGTCTTCGAGCTTCGATTCGGTCAGGTGGTAGAAGAGGACCTCGCTCACCCTCTCCTCACCCTTCGTAATTCGCGCGCACCAGCTCATCGAGCAGGCGTACGCCGAAGCCGGAAGCCCAGGACTGGTTGATCTCGTCGGTCGGCGAGCCGATGGCGGTGCCGGCGATGTAGAGATGCGCCCAGGGCGTGTCCTTGACGAAGCGGTGCAGGAACTGCGCGGCGGTGATGGAGCCGGCATAACGGCCGCCGGTGTTCTTCATGTCGGCGAACTTGCTGTCGATCATCTTGTCGTATTCGCGGCCGAGCGGCAGGCGCCACAGGCGCTCGTTTGTGGCAAGGCCCGCGGCGGTCAGGCGGCCGGACAGCGTGTCGTCGTTGGAGAACAGACCGGCATGGTGGCTGCCGAGCGCGACCATCACGGCCCCCGTCAGCGTCGCGAGGTTGACCATGAACTGCGGCTTGAAGGTCTCGTTGCAGTACCAGAGCGCATCGCACAGAACGAGGCGCCCCTCGGCATCGGTGTTGATCACCTCGATCGTCTGGCCGGACATGGATTTGACGATGTCGCCGGGGCGCTGGGCGTTGCCGTCGGGCATGTTTTCCACAAGGCCTATAATGCCGACGACATTAGCTTTCGCCTTGCGCGCCGCAAGCGTGTGCATGAGGCCGATGACGGCGGCGGCACCGCCCATGTCGCCCTTCATGTCCTCCATGCCGGCAGCCTGCTTGATGGAGATGCCGCCCGAATCGAAGACGACGCCCTTGCCGATGAAGGCGATCGGCCGATCCTTCTCCTTGCCGCCCTTCCACTGCATGACCGCCAGGCGCGGCGGGCGCACGGAGCCCTGTGCGACGCCGAGAAGCGCCGCCATGCCGAGCTTCTTCATCTCGCGCTCGGTGAGGATATCCACCTCGACGCCCAGCTTTTCCAGCGCCTTGGCCTTGTCGGCGAACTCGACGGGGCCGAGCACGTTGGCCGGCTCGTTGATGAGGTTGCGGGCGAGAATCACGCCCTCGGCGACGGCGTCGGAAATGTCGTTCGCCTTCTTGGCGGCATTTGC
>CBFGOD010000468.1:0-3566 GCA_965650295.1 uncultured Shinella sp.
ACCTCCGGCGTCTCGGCGATCGGTTTGCCGGTGCCGTCCTTGGTGCGGGCGGCCAGTTCCAGGCCGAGACGGGCGGCCACGGCATCCCATTGCCCCTGCCCGCCCAGCACATGCATGGCATCCGACGGCGTGATGCCGCAGATATGCACAAGGCCGCGCGCGACCAGCCGGTCGAGCGTCGCCTTCTGCGGCGTCGAGACGAGCAGGCCGTCGAGCGGCAGCGGCGTGGCGCCGATCTTGTCGTAGAGCGCCTGTTCCTGCGCCGTCAGGCCGCTCGCCAGCCGCTCCGGCACGCCGGTGCGCACGGCAAAACGCCCGTCATGGCGACCCATATGCGGCGCGCGCAGCTGGCGCTCCAGCACCGGCACCACCGCCTCGGGATGCAGCTGCGAGGCGAGGCTGAGCGGCATGAAGCGGCGCGGCCCCAGATCGATCTTCGCCTTCAGCCCGCGGTCGTTGATGCGCACTTCCGAATCGCCGCCGAGACCGAAGGTCCGCATGGCGACGGCTTCCACCATCGTGCGATAGCCGCCGACGACGGCGCCTTCCGCATCGAGTTTCGGCCGGCCGTTGTCGAGCACCGCGACGTCGGTCGTCGTGCCGCCGATGTCGGAGACGACGGCATTGTCGAGGCCCGTCAGATGGCGCGCGCCCACAAGGCTTGCCGCCGGGCCGGAGAGAATGGTCTCGATCGGCCGCAGCCGCGCCTCGGCCGCCGAGATCAGCGCGCCGTCACCGCGCACCACCATCATCGGCACATGGATGCCGCGGCGCTGGAGATAATCCTCGCAGGCGCCGATCAGCCGGTCGATCATCGAGACGAGGCGGGCGTTGAGCAGCGTCGTCAGCGCCCGGCGCGGGCCGCCGAGCTTCGAGGAGAGTTCGTGGCTGCACGTGACCGGCAGGTGCGAGACCTCGCGGATGCGGTCGCGCACGCGCTGCTCATGCGCCGGGTTGCGCACGGCAAAATAGCCGGCAACGGCAAAGGAGGACACGGTTTGCGACAGCTGCGGCAGCGCTTCGTCCAGCGCCGTCATGTCGAGCGGCGTCTCGTTGCCATGCACATTGTGGCCGCCGGGCAGGAAGAGCACGGGGTCATTGCCGAGCGCATCGGCAAGCCCGTCGCGCTTGAGATCGTCGGGCGAAAAACCGATCATCACGAGGCCGGCGCGACCGCCCTGCCCCTCGACCAGCGCATTGGTGGCAAGCGTCGTCGACAGCGAGACGAGGCCGATGGCCGCGACCGGCGCTTTCGCCTCGGCGAGCACCGCCTCCACCGCACCCGATATGCCGACCGCAAGGTCGTGGCGCGTGGTCAGCGCCTTGGCGCGGGCGACGACGCCCCGGGTTTCGCTGTAGAGCACGGCATCCGTATAGGTGCCGCCGGTATCGATGCCGAGTAACAATTGGTCTGCCACGAGAATTCTTCCGAGTGCCGCCCCGTCTGTTGTCAAAAGGGCCTGGCTCTTTTCAAAGCGGGTGTGGAATGGTGTTATTGCATGTCCAAGCCGAATGCCACCATCCCGCCGGCGACATCAGGTGAAAGAACGAGGAGCCTTGCAGTGATTGAACTCTCCATCCGACGGCCGCTTCTGGCGACCCTTCTTCTCGGCACGGCCCTGCTGGCCGGCGGCCTGCCTGCCCATTCCCAGGAAACGGATGAGGAAGAATACAAGGCCCAGATCCCCGACGTCGCGATCTACAAGGCGATGCTGGACGCCAACAAGCAGACCGGCTGGGTGCAGTTCCGCGAATTCTCCGGCCAGCAGCTCATCTATTTCACCGCCTTGCAGACCATGCATTGCCGGCTGAAGGAGGTGCGCTACTCGATCAATTCCGACACGCTGGACAAGACCTTCCCGATGGCGAAATGCGATCCGGAACTGCCCTTCAACCTGCCGTCCGACGACAGCCAGAACTGGCTCTACCTCAACCTGAAGCCGGGTGAGGCCCAGACGATTGCCGTGCAGGCGGTGTGGGACGACGGCAGCGGCAGCGAGATCGTCGTCTACCAGCCCTGCAAGAACCCGGAAGCGACCTGCGCCTCGATCAAGACGATCAAGAAGCCGAAGAAACGCGGGGACGAGCCCGCACCCGTAACGCCAGCCCGTTAGCCGGCTGCGTCGTCAGGCGCTGCACCGGCCAGGGCTTCGTGTCCTCGGTCATGTCGAAGCGAAAGCGGTGCATCAGCACGCCGAGCGCGATGATCGCCTCCTGCATGGCGAAGGTCGCGCCGATGCAGATGCGCGGCCCCGCCCCGAAGGGCAGGTACTGGAAGCGGTGGATCGCCTCGCGATTTTCCGGCAGGAAGCGCTCCGGCATATAGGCGCGCGGTTTCTGCCAGAGCAGCGCATGGCGGTGCAGCGTCCAGGGCATGACGAGAATCGTGACGTCGCGGGGGATTTCGACCACCTCGCCGGACGGGCTCGTCCAGCGGTCGTCGGCAATCGCCTCGCGGTTGATCGAGGGGGCCGGCGGATAGAGCCGCATCGCCTCCTCGAAGGCCGCCCGTGTCCAGGGCATCAAATCCAGCCAGTCGACGGGATCGGCACCGCTTGAGACGACGCGGTCGATCTCCGCCTCCATCGCGTCGCGCACATGCGGGGAATTGGCGACGCAATAGAGCGTCCAGGCGAGTGCCCGCGCCGTCGTCTCATGGCCGGCGCCGATGAAGGTGAGGATATTGTCCTCCACCTCCTCCATGGTCAGCCCGTCCGGCCCGGCCGCACGCAACAGCAGCGTCAGGAAATCGTTGGGTGCATCGCCATCGTCCGCCGCCATGCGCTTCAGGCGCAGATCCATCGTATCGCGTACGATCTTGCGGAATTTGCCGAGAACCCTGAGACCGCCGATGCGCGTCACGCGCGGCACCCAGGACGGCGCGCGCAAGAGATCCATCGGATCGACCCGGCCCATGGAGTGCAGGAGGTCGTCCACGTCATCGGCGAAATTGTTGGAGGACGTGACGATCTCGCCGGAAAACAGCGTTTCCGAGAGGATCGAAAAGGCGAGCTCCGTCATGTCGTTGCCGATATCGAAGACCGTGCCGTCCGCACCCTCGTATTTCCTGGCATAAAGCTCGGACTGCGCCAGCATCTGCGTCGCAAAGCCCTTGGCGTGGCGCGGCGTGAAGATCGGCGCCACCGCCTTGCGCGACCGGCGCCACACCGCCCCTTCCGCCGTCAATAGACCATCCCGCAGGATCGGCCGCAGCACGAGCTGGCGCACCACCGCCATCTTGTAGTTCTGGGCATTGTCGACAAGCAGGTATTTGATCAGGCCGGGATCGTTGACGATCAGCGTCTTCTCGCCGAAGAAGCTCGTCATGATCCAGGGCAGCGTATAGGACGGCTCGCCCCACAGTTCGAGCGGATTGCGGAAGACGGTCCTGATGATCTCGAGCTTCGAGGGTGGCACCGTGCGCGGTATCGGCGCCGGCGGTTCGAACGGCTCGGGACGCATATCCATCATCTGCCTCCTTGTGATCGGCTCACCGTGAGCCGACAGGAAGGCGGAAGTGAGAGCAATCGGGCAAAAGCGCGCAGGCGCCCTGCCCGCAAAGGATC
>CBFGOD010000469.1:0-3553 GCA_965650295.1 uncultured Shinella sp.
CGCAAGCGGCGAAGAGATGGGTTTGGGAAGCCAGGAGCGTTTAGGCCGCGGCCTGTATTGGGGCGCAGGCCGGTTCGCCTCTGCCGTGTTCGATGCCTGTTCGTCATCGGCATCCGGCCCGATTTGCGCGACGCTGTATTCCGGAACGTAGCTGCCGAGCGGCACGCGGATGCGCAGCTGTTCAGCAGTGCCTTCCGTTTCGTAATACTGGTCGAGAAGCTTGCGCAGCTTGCCGGCCTGCACGCGCACCAGCGGATCGTTGCCGGCGTCGAAGCCCGGCGGCCGGCCGAACACGTCTATGCCGATGCTGTAGCCCTTGAGCTGGGCAGCCTTGCCGGCGAGTTCGTTTTCCACGACATAGGAAAGGAAGGAGCGCAGCCGCTCGGAACGGGCAAAAGTCTCGCTTGCGATGACAGCATGAAGCGCACGCCGCACAAGATCGCACGCCGGCCTGTCCGTCCTGCTCATGGTGTTGCCATAGAGGAGGCCATCGTCGCTGCCTGAGATCCTTCCCGGTTGCGGAACAGAGGCGGCCAGGATGGCGCTATCCCCAAATCGCAATGAGTTTAGCGGTGATTCTTGATCATGAGCAAGAGGTGGTTGACCACGTGTGCGGCAATTGTCGGTCAGCGTACGGTCATCTGGTGTTTTCCGGCGATTGCCCTTGTGGAAACAACGCGCTAGACCTTGTTTTCAGCCATAGGAGCCCGCGTCGTCATGCCTGCGAAACTGTCGGTCAATCTCAACGCAATCGCCATGCTGCGCAACCGCCGGGACCTGCCCTGGCCGAGCGTCACGGGCATCGGCCGAATTGCGCTTGAAGCGGGCGCCAGCGGGCTGACCGTGCATCCGCGCCCGGACCAGCGCCATGTGCGCTTCAGCGATCTCGGCATGATCCGCAGCCTTATCGATACCGAATTTTCCGGTACGGAATTCAACATCGAAGGTTTTCCGGAAGACAATTTCATGCGCCTCATCGAGGAGCATCGCCCCGAGCAGGTGACGCTGGTGCCGGATGACCCGGCGCAGGCGACCTCCGACCATGGGTGGGATTTCCGCAAGAACCACAATCTGCTCGGCAACATCATCGAGCGGCTGAAGAAGTTCGGCCTGCGCGTGTCGGTCTTCGCCGATGGCGAGCCGGACCGCGAATCGCTGACGATCGCGCGCGATCTCGGCGCCGACCGGATCGAGCTTTACACAGGCCCCTATGGCGGCTGCTACGACAATCCGGCGGAAGCCGTGCGCATGGTCGAACTGCTGGGGGAAACGGCGGATATCGCCTTCGAACTCGGCCTCGGTGTGAATGCCGGCCATGATCTCACTGTCGCCAATCTGCCGGCGCTGGTCGCCCGCATTCCGCGCCTCGAGGAGGTCTCCATCGGTCATGGCCTCACGGCCGATGCGCTGGAATATGGCATGGCGGAGAGCGTTCGCCGCTTCCGCCGCGCCTGCGGTCAGGATGTCTGACGGCAATGCGGCGCCCCTTGGGAGCGCCGCATCGTTTGGTGATCAGCCGAGAAACGCTGCCTTGCTGGCGGCGACGAAATCCTCGAATGCGGTCGGCTTGCGGCCGGAGAGCGCTTCCGCATCGCCGGTGACGGCTGCGATCTTGCCTTCGCGCGTGTTGGCGTCGAAGGAGACGATGGTGGGGATGAAGCCTTCCGGCAGACCGGCGCCCTTCAGGCCCTCGGCAAGCTGCGCATCCGTGACATGCACGACGTTCAACGGCTTGCCGGTGGCGGCGGAGACGATGGCGGCGATTTCTTCCGCCGTGCGCGCCTTGGTGCCCGTCAGCGTATAAATCTTGCTCTCGCTACCGGCTTTCAGCACGGCGCCGGCAAGAGCGGCGGCGGTGTCGGCGCGGGTGATGTGGGCGATCTTGCCCTGGCCCGTCGAGGTGTACCAGGAGCCCGTCTCAAGCGCGTGCGGCAGCGACATGAACAGGTTTTCCGCATACCAGCCGTCGCGCAGGATCGTGTAGGGAATGCCGGTCGCCTTGATGGCCTCTTCGGTGCCGAGATGATCGGGGGCGAAGGTGACGAGCGAATCGTCCGGTTGCGGCATGGAGGTGTAGAGGATGTGCTTGACGCCGGCCTTCTTGGCGGCGGCGACGGCAGCCTTGTGCTGTGCGAGGCGCTTGCCGGCTTCACCGAGCGCGTCGGTGGAGATGATCAGGACCTTGCCGACGCCGGTGAAGGCAGCGTCGAGCGAAGCCGGCTCGTCGAAATCTGCGGCGCGCACGGTCACGCCCTTGGCGGCGTAGTCGGACAGCTTTGTGACATCGCGGGTCGCGGCGATGATGCTGGCGGGAGCGACCTTGCCGGAAGCGATGAGGTTGTCGAGGACGAGGCGGCCGAGCTGGCCGGAAGCGCCGGTGACGAGAATGGTGTCGGTCATGTCTATGCCTTTCTGGGCAGGGTTTCGGCTGGGGCAGGGGGATGCCGTCAAACCCGTGGACGTCGGTCTCTTATTGAGACTTGCTCTTATCTGGTAATCTGATAGAGCCTGTAAAGAAGGCAGTTTTTTCTCCCGTGGTTACCTGAAGGGAACCGACTATGAACAAGATCGTCGGCAGCGCCGATGGCGAGCGCGTCATGCTCATCGATGGCGTGCCGATGTCGATGGATGATTGTCCGGTGCGCGATGTGCTCGACAGCGTCGGCGGCAAATGGACGTCGCTGATGATCCTCGGCCTCGCCGACGGGCCGCGTCGCTTCTCGCAGCTGCGCCGTTTCATTCCCGATATTTCCCAGCGCATGCTGACCCAGACGTTGCGGGACCTCCAGCGTGATGGCTATCTCACGCGCACCGTCTACCCGACCCAGCCGCCAAGCGTCGAATACAAGCTGACGCCGCTAGGCCATTCCTTCCTTGCGCTTCTGCGCACGCTCGTGCAGTGGTCTTCGGAGAACCATCCTGCGATCCGGGCCGCACGCACGGCCTATGACGCGGAACAGGACTGACGAAGACGCAGCGGGGACGGGCATGAAGCCATTGGATATCGGCATTGCCGGCGCGGGCCCTGCGGGGCTTGCTGCTGCATTGTTCCTCGCGCGTGCCGGCCATCGGGTCGAATTGATCGAGCGCTTCGAGCATCCGTCGCCCGTTGGTTCGGGTCTTCTGATGCAGCCGACCGGGTTGACCGTGCTTGATGCGCTCGGCCTTTCGCCCGCCATCCATGCTCTCGGAAACCGCATCGACCGGCTGCACGGCGCGGACGCCTTGAGTGGCCGGACGGTGCTCGATGTGCGCTATGACGCGCTGGCTGGCGGTCGCTACGGGCTGGCGGTGCACCGCGCCGCGCTGTTTTCAACCCTGCACGATGCGGTCGTGGCCGAAGGCCTGCCCATTCGCACCGGCATCACGCTGGCGAAAGCCGAAACGCGGCAGGCCCGCACGGCTTTGCATGATCCCTATGGCGAGATCGTCGGCGACTACGATCTGGTGATTGACGCGACGGGGGCACGCTCGCAGCTCGTCGCCGCCTCCGTCGTTGCGCCGCCGGTCAAGGAGCTGCTCGTCCAGTTCCGGCGGGACACACAAGAGACGC
>CBFGOD010000470.1:0-3545 GCA_965650295.1 uncultured Shinella sp.
AAGACATCACGATCGACGAGATCAAGAATTTCCGCCAGCTCGGCGCCAAGACGGCCGGTCACCCGGAATACGGCCACGCCGCCGGCATCGAGACGACGACCGGCCCGCTCGGCCAGGGCATTGCCAATGCCGTCGGCATGGCACTTGCCGAACGCAAGCTGCGCGACGAGTTCGGCGCCGACCTTATGGAGCACTTCACCTACGTGATCGCAGGTGACGGCTGCCTCATGGAAGGCATCAGCCAGGAAGCCATCGCGCTTGCCGGCCACCTGAAGCTCAACAAGCTCATCGTCTTCTGGGACGACAACAACATTTCGATCGACGGCCCGATCTCAATTGCCGATTCGACCGACCAGCACGCCCGCTTCCGCGCCAGCCAGTGGCATACGATCGCCGTCGACGGCCATGATCCGGATGCGATCGCCGCTGCCATCGAGGAAGCCCAGAAGTCCGACAAGCCGACCATGATCGCCTGCAAGACGACGATTGGCTTCGGCGCCCCGAACAAGGCCGGCACGCACAAGGTGCACGGTTCGCCGCTCGGTGCCGAAGAAATCGCCGCCACCCGCAAGGCGCTGAACTGGGAATCGGAAGCCTTCGTGGTTCCTTCCGACGTGCTCGATGCATGGCGTCTGGCCGGCCTGCGCTCCGCCAAGACCCACAAGGAATGGGAGGCCCGTCTCGAGAAGACGGAAGCCGAAAAGAAGGCACAGTTCGTCCGCCGTTTCGCCGGCGATCTCGAAAGCAGCCTCGACTCGGCCATCGCGACCTACAAGAAGAAGCTCGCCGAAACCAAGCCGAACCCGGCCACCCGTAAGGCTTCTGAAGACGCGCTTGAAGTCATCAACGGCGTTCTCCTGGAAACGCTCGGCGGCTCGGCCGACCTGACCGGCTCGAACAACACCAAGACGAGCCAGACCAAGTCGATTACGCCTACGGACTTCTCCGGTCGCTACGTCCACTACGGCGTGCGCGAGCACGGCATGGCGGCTGCCATGAACGGTATCGCGCTGCATGGTGGCCTGATCCCCTATTCCGGCGGCTTCCTGATCTTCTCGGACTATTGCCGTCCGTCGATCCGCCTTGCCGCGCTGATGGGCATCCGCGTCATCCACGTCCTGACGCACGATTCCATCGGTCTCGGCGAAGACGGCCCGACGCACCAGCCGGTCGAGCACATGGCGGCGCTCCGCGCCATCCCGAACCTGCTCGTCTTCCGTCCGGCCGACGCCACGGAAACGGCGGAAGTCTGGCAGCTTGCGCTTGAAAGCCACAACCGTCCGTCGGCCATCGCGCTGACCCGCCAGAACCTGATGCCGGTTCGCCTGGAATATGAGGAAGAGAACCTCTCGGCCCGCGGCGCCTACGATCTGGTTTCGGCCAGCGACGCCAAGGTCACGATCTTCGCCTCCGGTTCGGAAATCGAAATCGCCGTGAAGGCCCAGCAGGCCCTGTCGGCCAAGGGCATCTCGACCCGCGTCGTTTCCGTGCCCTGCGTCGAACTCTTCGCCGAACAGCCGGAAGCCTACCAGAAGGCCGTCATCGGCAACTCGCCGGTCAAGATCGCCGTCGAAGCCGGCATCCGCCAGGGCTGGGACCACTTCATCGGTTCGGATGGCATCTTCGTCGGCATGTCCTCGTTCGGCGCCTCCGGCCCGTACAAGGAACTCTACAAGCATTTCGGCATCACGCCGGAGGCTGTCGTCGCTGTTGCGGAAGCAAAGCTCGGCTAATGCCTGATGGCGCGGCCCCGGCCGCGCCTCACACTGCCCAAGATTTATCCATAGGGCCCAGTTTATCCATAGGGAGAGACCCCACATGACTGTGAAAGTTGCCATCAACGGTTTTGGCCGCATCGGCCGTAACGTGCTCCGCGCCATCGTCGAATCCGGCCGCACCGACATCGAAGTCGTCGCCGTCAACGACCTCGGCCCGGTCGAGACCAATGCGCATCTCGTTCGCTACGATTCCGTCCACGGCAAGTTCCCGGGCACCGTCACCGTTTCCGGCGACACGATCGACGTCGGCCGTGGCCCGATCCGCGTCACCGCCATCCGCGACCCGAAGGAACTGCCCTGGGGCGACGTCGACATCGCGCTGGAATGCACCGGCCTGTTCACGACGAAGGAAAAGGCCGGCGCGCATCTCGCCAACGGCTCCAAGCGCGTCATCGTCTCCGCACCGTGCGACAATGCCGACAAGACCATCGTCTATGGCGTGAACCACAACACGCTGACCAAGGACGACCGCGTCATCTCGAACGCATCGTGCACGACGAACTGCCTGGCGCCCGTCGCCTACATTCTCGACAAGGCCTTCGGCATCGAGAAGGGCTACATGACGACGATCCACTCCTACACGGGTGATCAGCCGACGCTCGACACGATGCACAAGGACCTCTACCGCGCCCGCGCGGCAGCGCTCTCGATGATCCCGACCTCGACGGGTGCAGCAAAGGCCGTCGGCCTCGTCCTGCCGCAGCTCAAGGGCAAGCTCGACGGTTCGGCCATCCGCGTGCCGACCCCGAACGTCTCGGTCGTCGACCTGAAGTTCGTACCGTCGCGCAACGTGACCGCTGAAGAAGTCAACGCTGCCATCAAGGAAGCCGCTGAAGGCGAACTCAAGGGCATCCTCGACTACGTCACGGGCCCGCTCGTCTCGATCGACTTCAACCACGACAGCAACTCGTCGAACTTCGCTGCCGACCAGACCAAGGTTCTCGACGGCAACCTCGTTCGCATCCTGTCCTGGTACGACAACGAATGGGGCTTCTCGAACCGCATGTCCGACACGGCTGTGGCCTTCGGCAAGCTGATCTAAGCAGAAACACGAAACACCCGGGCAGCGATGTCCGGGTGTTTTTTCATGACCTGACGACAGAATTTTTTCCGGGAGCGGCCTCCATGACCTTCAAGACCCTCGACAATCTCACCGACATCGCCGGCAAGCGCGTGCTCGTCCGCGTCGATCTCAACGTGCCCGTCAAGGACGGCAAGGTCACCGATGCGACCCGGATCGAGCGCGTCGCCCCGACCATTCAGGAACTGTCGAAGAAGGGTGCCAAGGTCATCCTGCTCGCCCATTTCGGCCGCCCGAAGGGTGAGGTCGTCGCCGACATGTCGCTGGAGCAGATCCTGCCGGCGGTGAACGACGTGCTTGGCACGAAGGTGCATTTCGCCGGCGACTGCATCGGCGAAACGGCCGCTGCCGCCATCGCCGCCCTCGAGAACGGCGGCATCCTGCTTCTCGAAAACACCCGCTTCCACAAGGGCGAAGAGAAGAACAACCCGGACTTCACCGCCGCACTCGCCGCCAATGGCGACATCTATGTCAACGACGCCTTCTCGGCCGCGCACCGCGCGCATGCCTCGACCGAAGGCCTTGCCCATCTCCTGCCCGCCTATGCCGGCCGCACCATGCAGGCGGAACTCGAAGCGCTCGAAAAGGGCCTCGGCAATCCGAACCGCCCCGTCGTCGCCATCGTCGGCGGCGCCAAGGTCTCCACCAAGATCGACCTGCTGATGAACCTCGTAAAGAAGGTCGAT
>CBFGOD010000471.1:0-3537 GCA_965650295.1 uncultured Shinella sp.
GATGCCATCAGCGCCGGTTTCTTCCACCAAAGGTAGGATCGCCTTCCAGCTCTCCTCCTCGCAGGGCACCATGATCGAGGCGATCAACGCCCGGTCCGGCCAGTTCATCTTGACCTGCTTCATCTCGCGCAGGTTGGTGTAGATATCGCTGTACGACATAACATAAAAAAAAAAAAAGCCGAGCAGGCGGCGGTCGGCGCCCCAGATCGCGCCGTAGCGTGGGCCGTTGACGTTGACGACCGGCGGGCCTTCTTCGCCGAGCGTCTTCCAGACCACGCCGCCCCAGCCCGCCTTGAAGGCGCGCTCGACGTTGTAGGCCTTGTCTGTCGGCGGCGCAGAAGCGAGCCAGAACGGGTTGGGCGATTTGATGCCGACGAAATTGTTGCGAAGATCAGCCATGTCTCATCCTCTTCATTTGTTTTGTCGCATTTCCTGCAACGGCAGGTGATTTACCTGCCTGCAAAATGCTTCAAGCGACGGCAGAGGCAGGCTGCGCACCGGCAGCAAGCATGCGGTTGATCGAATCGGCCGCATCGCGGCCCTGGGCAACGGAGGTGACCGTCAGGTCCTCGCCCGCCTTCACGCAGTCCCCGCCCGCCCAGACATTGGCGACCGAGGTGCGGCCTTCGCTGTCGATGGCGATGCGATTGCCGGACAGGGCGAGCGCGCCGAGGCCCGCCGCCTCGAAGGTCTGGCCGATGGCCTTGAAGATCTGGTCGGCGGTGAGAACGCCCGTCTCGCCGGTGCCGGCGAGCCTGCCGTCCTGCATTTCGGTATATTCCATCTCGATGCCGGCGACCTGACCGTCGCGGGCGATCACCCGCTTCGGCTGCAGCCAGTGGCGGATCATCACGCCCTTGGAGGCGGCGAGATCCTGCTCGAAGGGCGAGGCGTTCATGTGCTCCTTGCCGCGGCGGTAGCAGATCGTCACCTCCTCGGCGCCGAGCAGCTTTGCCTGCACGGCGGCGTCGATGGCGGTCATACCGCCGCCGATGACGACGACGCGGCGGCCGACCGGAACGGTGGCCTTGTCGGCGGCCTGGCGCAGTTCCGCGATGAAATCGACCGCATCATAGACGCCGGGCAGGCTTTCACCCTCCGCACCGAGCGCGTTGACGCCGCCCAGACCCATGCCGAGGAAGACGGCATCGAAATTGGCGGTAAGATCGGCAAGCGTGAAGTCGCGGCCGAGTTTCAGGCCGTTCTTCACCTCGATGCCGCCGATGGCGAGCACGTAATCGACCTCGCGCTGGGCGAATTCGTCGACCGCCTTGTAGGTGGCGATGCCGTATTCGTTGAGGCCGCCGGCCTTTTCGCGGGCTTCGAAGATCACGACGTCGTGGCCTTCCACGGCCAGCCGATGGGCGCAGGCGAGACCGGCCGGGCCGGCGCCGACCACGGCGATCGCCTTGCCGGTGCGGGCGGCTCGCTCATAGAAATGCTGGTTTTCGGTGATCGCGACATCGGTTGCGTAGCGCTGCAACCGGCCGATCTCCACCGGACGGTGCTCGGCGGTGTTGCGCACGCAAGCCTGTTCGCAGAGCGTCTCGGTGGGACAGACGCGGGCGCACATGCCGCCCAGGATGTTCTGGTCGAAAATGGTTTTCGCCGAACCGATCGGATTGCCCGTCGAGATCTGGCGAATGAAAAGCGGAATGTCGATGGAGGTCGGACAGGCCGTCATGCACGGCGCGTCATGACAGAAGTAGCAGCGGTCGGCTGCAACCAGCGCCTCATGGTCGTCAAGGCGCGGGTGGAGGTCGGAAAAGTTCGTCTCGTATTCGGCCGGCGTCAGACGCCCGCGATGGATCCCAGATTGCGTCGTTCCCATAATTATCTCCCATTCGCGTGGGCTTTTTGAATAGGAGAACGGTAACTCAGCTTTATTTTTTTATCAAACGGTAAAACTTCAGAAAAAACGCTGGTTTTTCAGGGCGTGCAGCAAAAATAAACATGATAATTTTGGTTATGTTTTTCGTCCGTCAGTAAAGCTCAGCGTCCTTGCCTGTCCTTGCTGCGCCATCAGATGACGTTTGACAGGTGACGGGAAAAGATGCAGCAAATCAGGACAAAGAAGGGGAATGCAATGGCGAAGCGGACGGAGACGGCCGGACGGCTGGACGATGCGGCACGGGCCGGCTGGCTCTATTATGTTGCTGGCCGAACGCAGGACGAAATCGCGTCCGCCATGGGCATTTCCCGTCAGTCCGCGCAGCGCCTCGTTTCGCTCGCCGTCGCCGAACGCCTGATCAAGGTGCGGCTCGACCATCCCATCGCCGAATGCCTGGAACTGGGCGAGGAACTGCGCAAGAAATTCGGCCTCGTGCATGTCGATATCGTGCCGAGCGATCCGGGGTCCAGCTCGACGACGATCGGGATTGCCGAGGCGGGGGCTGCGGAAATCGAGCGCTGGCTGAAGAAATCCGAGCCGATCGTGCTGGCGGTCGGGACGGGGCGCACGCTGAAGGCGGCGATCGACCAGCTGCCGACCATGGAATGTCCGCAGCACCGCATCATGTCGCTGACCGGCAATATCGGCCCGGACGGCTCGGCCGCCTATTACAACGTCATCTTCTCCATGGCCGATGCGGTCAAGGCGCGGCATTATCCGATGCCGCTGCCGGTTCTCGTCTCCTCCATCGAGGAACGCGATCTCCTGCACAAGCAGAGCCTGGTGCAATCCACGCTGCAACTCGGCCGCGAGGCAGATGTCGCCTTTGTCGGTATCGGTGAGCTCGGCGCGGATGCGCCGCTCTGCCTCGACGGTTTCCTCGACCCGGAGGAAATGGCGCGGCTGATGGAAGACGGTGCCGCCGGCGAAATCTGCGGCTGGATGTTCGACCGCGACGGCAAATTGCTCGATGGCAGCATCAACGAGCGCGTCGCCTCCGTGCCCTTGCCACCGCGCGAGACGACGACGGTCATCGGCCTCGCCAAGGGCAAACGCAAATATCTCGCCCTCCTGGCCGCCCTGCGTGGCCGCATGATCAATGGCGTCATCACCGACGAAGCGACGGCGCGTTACCTGCTTTCGGCCTGACCGACAGCCTTTCCGCGCCCTCCTGAGCGCTTTTCCCACATAGAAATTTCCCATGCGATTCAATGATCGCAGCTTCGTCTTGTGCGGTGCAGCAACGATTGGTCGTTGACTTCCTGTGTCGATTTATGGGTAATTGCTCACGAGCGAAGCAAATGCTCATAACTCTTCTGGGAGGAAGATGATGAATTTGAGAACCCTTCTGCTGGGCGTCAGCTCGGCTGCTCTCCTCAGCGGTTTCGCCCATGCCGAAACGCTGACCATCGCCACCGTCAACAACGGCGACATGGTGCGCATGCAGGGACTGACGGAAGACTTCACCACCAAGAACCCCGACATTCAGCTCGAGTGGGTGACGCTCGAGGAAAACGTGCTGCGTGAGCGCGTCACGACCGACGTCGCGACGAAGGGCGGCCAGTACGACATCATGACGATCGGCACCTATGAAGTTCCGATCTGGGCCAAGCAGGGCTGGCTGGTGCCGCTCGACAATCTCGGCG
>CBFGOD010000472.1:0-3533 GCA_965650295.1 uncultured Shinella sp.
CCTCGCCCTTGCCGAGCCGCGCGCTGACCGAGGAGGAGCGCCGGCGGACGACGACGGCATCGGCCGCATCCGCCCCCGCCTGGATGGCGCGGTCGATAAGTTCACCGGCGCGCGCGAGAA
Source organism: uncultured Shinella sp. (assembly GCA_965650295.1). Classification (GTDB taxonomy): domain Bacteria; phylum Pseudomonadota; class Alphaproteobacteria; order Rhizobiales; family Rhizobiaceae; genus Shinella. The sequence continues at coordinate 121 of CBFGOD010000472.1, forward strand.
GGCTTGCGGAATCGATCGTCTGTGACATGACTTGGCCTTTCTTTGATGCCCCATTTATTGTGCGCCGACACAGGCATCAAGGGCGAGTGCTCTTTTTTGCCCTCGACACGTGCCCCTCCCTGAGAAAGCCCTGCCGCATGGCCTATACCCACAGCCCCTATAACGAGGTTCTCCTGATGCTCGGGGGAGCGCTTCTCGCCGCGCCGATCTTCAAACGGCTGGGGCTCGGCACGATTCTCGGCTATCTCGCGGCCGGCGTGGTGATCGGTCCGATCCTGCACCAGATCCGCGACGGCGAGGAGCTTTTGGGGGTCGCCGAACTCGGCGTGGTCTTCCTGCTCTTCCTCATCGGGCTGGAATTGAAGCCGTCGCGCCTCTGGGCAATGCGGCACGATATCTTCGGGCTGGGCGCGGCGCAGGTCATCGTCACGGGCCTCATCCTCGCCGGCCTGACGCTGGTGACCGGCATCGAACAATGGGACGGGGCGCTGATCATCGGCTTCGGCCTCGCGCTCTCCTCCACCGCCTTCGCCATGCAGATCCTCGACGAGCGCGGCGACACCAATACGCGTTATGGCCAGCGCGCCTTTTCCATGCTGCTCTTGCAGGACCTCGCCATCGTGCCGCTGCTCGCTCTGATCCCGCTTCTCGCCGAACAGGCGCCGGAGGACACGACGAGCGCCTTCGAGGATTTCATGATCGCGCTCGCGGCCATCGCCGCGCTCCTTGCCGCCGGCCGCTATCTGCTCAACCCGCTGTTTCAGGTCATCGCCCGCACCGGTGCGCGCGAGGCGATGATCGCGGCTGCCCTCTTCGTCGTGCTCGCCGCCGCCATGCTGTTGCAGATGGCCGGGCTTTCCATGGCCATGGGTGCGTTCCTCGCCGGCGTGCTGCTCGCCGATTCCTCCTATCGCCATGAGCTTCAGGCGGATGTGGAGCCCTTCCGCGGTATCCTGCTCGGCCTGTTCTTCATGGCCGTCGGGCTCTCGCTGCATCTCGACGTGATCTTCGACCGCTGGCTGCTCATCCTCGTCGCGACGCCGGCGCTGATGCTGGTGAAAAGCCTCGTCATCTACGGCCTCTGCCGCTTCACCGGCTCGTCGCACAATGATGCGGTGCGCATTGCGCTCGTCCTGCCGCAGGGCGGTGAATTCGGCTTCGTGCTGTTCAGCGCGGCGTCGGCCGCCGGCATTTTCTCCGGCGGCCTCGCCTCGCTGCTGATCGCCGTCGTGACCATCTCCATGGCGCTGACGCCGATCGCCGCAGCACTCTCCCGCTTCCTGCTGGTCGAGGATCTGGAAGAGGAGATCGAGGAGGATTTCGAAGGCGCCGGCGCCGACGTGCTGATGATCGGCTTCTCGCGCTTCGGCCAGATCGCCGCGCAAATCCTTCTCGCCGGCGGACGCGAGGTGACGGTCATCGACCACTCCACGGACCGCGTGCGCCAGGCGGCCAGCTTCGGTTTCCGCATCTATTTCGGCGACGGCACGCGCAAGGACGTGTTGCGCGCCGCCGGCATCGAGCGCGCCAAGATCGTCGCGATCTGCACGCACGGCAAGGCGACGACGGACCACATCGTCGATCTCGTGCAGTCGGAATATCCCAATGCCGCGGTCTTCGCCCGCTCCTATGACCGTATCCATACGCTCTCGCTGCGCGCCCGCGGCGTGCAGCACGACGTGCGCGAAACCTTCGAATCCGCCCTCGTCTTCGGCCGGGAAACGCTGGAGGAACTGGGCGTGGAACCGGACGATGCGCTCGCCATCAGCGACGACATCCGCCGACGCGACGTGGCCCGCCTGGAATTGCAGGCGGCCGAGGGGATTTCGGCGGGGCGGCACATGCTGCATTCCAAGCCGGTGAAACCGGAGCCTCTGGTGAAGCCGAAGAAGAAGACGCAGGCCGGGGCGGATGAGGAAGAGAGTGCATGATCCCCGAAAACCCCTCCCTAAATCCCTCCCCACAAGGGGGAGGGACTTAAAGCGCGGCACTCCCAGCGGAAAAATCTCTCGCGAAAGGCAAGCTGCTAGCGTTTCTCCCCCCTTGTGGGGGAGATGGCCGGCAGGCCAGAGAGGGCCTTTTCCAGCCCCCGCTTCAGCTCGTCCCGCACGCCCGCGGAAGCCGCCAGAACCTCCTCGGCCTTGGCGAAATCCATCACGCGGAAGCGGCCGACATCGGGGCGCAGGAAGATGTCGGGGGCGCCCTTTTCCAGCTTCAGCGTGACGATGGAGCGCATGGTGAGCTGGGTGGCGCCGTAGAGGCTGTCGATGCTGCCGGGCACCTCCGCCGTGCCGGCCGGCGGTTGGCCGACCACGTCGACACCGATGGTGATATCCGCCTTGCCGGCGAGATGATCGAAGGGCACGGGGTTCCACAGGCCGCCGTCGATCATCACGCGCCCACCGATGACGACGGGACGGAAGATGGCGGGCAAGGCGGCGGAGGCTGCGACCGCCGGAAAGAGCGGACCGCTCTCCAGCACGCATTCGCACTGGGCGTAATAATCCGCCGCGATCACCTTGAGCGGGATCGGTAGCTCTTCGAATGTCTGCGGCAGGCGATCCGGCAGGAAGGCCTTCAGCACGCGCTCCAGATTGAACTGCCCCATGCGAAAACCGCCAGCGACCATTTCGGACAGGCCTGTCGGGCGCAGGCTCCACAGCCGGTTCATGATCTGGCCGGGACGGCCGATGGTCGCCAGCGTGTGTTCGCGGATCTCGCGGCCCGTCATGCCCGCGGCCATCGCCGCCCCCATGATGGCGCCGATGGAGGCGCCTGATATCAGCACGGGGCGGATGCCGAGCTCGTCCAACACCTCGATGATATGGATATGGGCAAGCCCGCGCGCGCCGCCGCCACCTAGTGCAATGGCGACCGTCGGGCCGTTGTTTTCAGAGACGGTATGGGAAACGAGGGCATCGGTCATCGCTCAAGTCTCCTCAAAGGCAGATCAGCCGGAGCGGTAGCGGTAGAAATGCATGCGCGTGTCGCCGAAGGTCCGGACTTCCAGATGCTCGAAACCATCGACGGCGACAGGCTGAATATCGGCGCGCTCCTCGAGGATCGCAAGGGCGCCATCGACGAGCCAGCCGCCGCGCGCCGCCGCATCGAGCGCCTTTTCGCCGAGCCCCTTGGCATAGGGCGGATCGGCGAAGAGGAAATCGAACGGCTCCATCGTGCCGACGGTGCCGAGTGCGGTGGCATCACGCCGGAAAATCTTGGCGCGGCCGATCACGCCGAGGCTTTCGATGTTGGAATGCAGGAGACCCCTGCCCTCGACGCCCTGCTCGACGAAGAGCACGGCGCGCGCACCACGCGACAGCGCCTCGAGGCCCACGGCGCCGGTGCCCGCGAAGAGATCGAGCACGCGCGTGCCGTCGAGCGCCTCGGGATAGGCATGGTTCAGGATGTTG
>CBFGOD010000473.1:0-3528 GCA_965650295.1 uncultured Shinella sp.
GAGGTCGGATGCGCGGATACGGTGCGCGATGGCGCCGAGATGCGGATAATCGGTGATGCCGGCGGAGAATTCTTCGCGGCCGTTCGGGCCGACATGGATTTCGCCGAGAAGCTCGACTTCGATGCGGAAGACGGTGTCACGGTTTTCCACCCAGCTCTGCTGGTCGGTGGACATGGAATAGACGAGGGCGACGACGCGATTGCGGCCGACGGAAATGGAGATGAGCCGGCCGACGGCCCAGAGTTCGGTGAGTGCCGTCTGACCGCTCTCGGCGACGGCGCTGATGGTGGCGTGTGAACCGTTGCAGGCCACGACGCGGCCCATGAGACGGTTGCCGTGCAACGCGTCATCCCGGCGTTCCTGTTCGCCCGCTACAATGGAGCTTTGCAAATCATTGTTCAGCAATCACGGCACTCCTTGCCATCAAAGGCGAATTCTAGCCGTTTCCCATTAATAAGACGTTTCGTGGAGAAGCACCCTGCGGCCGCGAATTTCGGCGGTGTGCCATTTGCGTTCCGTTTCGAAACATCCCGAAAGGCGTTGACGTGCCTTGCCTTTGTGGCTAACACTTCGCCCCATGAAAAATCTGGCGGCTATTATTCTTGTGGTGGGAACGCGCATGGGCAGGATGGTGTAACCATCCGGCGAAAGCACCCATGCGCGGTAAGCAGGCTCCTCCAAGGGGCCTTTTTTTATGCCCAGAAATTCGATAAATGACCCCCAAAATACGAAAGAGACGGACGGGAAACCGATGAGCGGAACAGAAAACCAGATGACGGGCGCGGAAATTGTCTTGCAGGCGCTGAGAGACAATGGCGTAGAGCATATCTTCGGCTATCCGGGCGGCGCCGTTCTCCCGATCTACGATGAAATCTTCCAGCAGGACGATATCGAGCACATTCTCGTTCGCCACGAGCAGGGCGCAGGCCATATGGCCGAAGGCTATGCCCGCTCCACCGGCAAGGTCGGCGTCATGCTCGTCACGTCGGGTCCGGGCGCGACGAATGCCGTCACGCCGCTGCAGGATGCGCTGATGGATTCCATCCCGCTCGTCTGCCTCACCGGTCAGGTTCCGACCACGCTCATCGGCTCGGATGCCTTCCAGGAATGCGATACGGTCGGCATCACGCGTCCCTGCACCAAGCACAATTGGCTGGTCAAGGACGTCAACGACCTCGCGCGCATTATCCACGAGGCGTTCCGTGTCGCGCAGAGCGGACGTCCAGGCCCGGTTGTCGTCGATATTCCGAAGGATGTGCAGTTTGCCACCGGCACCTATACGCCGCCGTCGGCCGCACCCATCCAGAAGTCCTATCAGCCGAAGGTCTCGGGCGATGCCCGCGCCATCGAGGCGGCCGTCAGCCTGATGAAGGGTGCCCGCCGCCCGATCATCTATTCCGGCGGCGGCGTCGTGAATTCCGGTCCGGAAGCTTCGCGCCTGCTGCGCGAGCTGGTCGAGATCACCGGTTTCCCGATCACGTCCACGCTGATGGGTCTGGGCGCCTATCCGGCCTCCGGCAAAAACTGGCTGGGCATGCTCGGCATGCACGGTTCCTACGAGGCGAACATGGCGATGCATGACTGCGACGTCATGGTCTGCATCGGCGCACGCTTCGACGACCGCATCACCGGCCGTCTGAACGCCTTCTCGCCGAACTCGAAGAAAATCCACATCGACATCGATCCGTCCTCGATCAACAAGAACGTCCGCGTCGACGTTCCGATCCTCGGCGATGTCGGCAATGTCCTGGAAGACATGGTTCGCTTGTGGCGGGCCGGCACCAAGGACTACGACAAGGCGGTTCAGAGCGACTGGTGGACGTCGATTGCCAAGTGGCGCGCACGCAACTCGTTTGCCTACAAGGCGAGCAACGACGTGATCATGCCGCAATACGCAATTCAGCGGCTCTATGAGCTGACCAAGGATCGCGACACCTACATCACGACGGAAGTCGGCCAGCACCAGATGTGGGCGGCACAGTTCTACGGTTTCGAGCACCCGAACCGCTGGATGACCTCGGGTGGTCTGGGCACGATGGGTTACGGCTTCCCCGCGGCGATCGGCGTGCAGGTCGCGCACCGCGACAGCCTCGTCATCGATATCGCCGGCGACGCCTCGATCCAGATGTGCATTCAGGAAATGAGCTGCGCGGTCCAGTATAACCTGCCCGTCAAGATCTTCATCCTGAACAACCAGTATATGGGCATGGTTCGCCAGTGGCAGCAGCTCTTGCACGGCAACCGCCTGTCGAATTCCTATACGGAAGCCATGCCCGACTTCGTCAAGCTGGCGGAAGCCTATGGCGGCGTCGGCATTGCCTGCGACAAGCCCGGTGATCTCGACGGCGCGATCCAGGAAATGATCGACGTCAAGCGCCCTGTGATCTTCGATTGCCGCGTGGCGAACCTCGCCAACTGCTTCCCGATGATCCCCTCGGGCAAGGCGCATAACGAAATGCTGCTGCCCGACGAGGCCACGGACGAAGCGGTCGCCAACGCGATCGACGCCAAGGGCCGCCAGCTCGTTTGATGAAAAGGTAGACACTGATATGAACGCACACCTTCAACCCACCGGTTCTGCCTACTTCATCGCCAAGGAAACCCAGGTCGTGGAGAGCCACACGCTCTCCGTGCTCGTCGACAACGAGCCGGGTGTCCTTGCCCGCGTCATCGGCCTGTTCTCCGGCCGCGGCTACAACATCGAAAGCCTCACGGTTTCCGAGACCGAGCATGAATCGCATTTGTCGCGCATCACCATCGTGACGCGCGGCACGCCGAGCGTGCTGGAGCAGATCAAGTCGCAGCTCGAGCGCATCGTGCCCGTTCACCGCGTCGTCGACCTCACGGTCCGCGCCAAGACGATGGGTCAGGAACGGCCGATCGAGCGCGAAGTAGCGCTGGTCAAGGTAACCGGCTCCGGCGAGATGCGCGCGGAAACGCTCCGTCTTGCCGATGCCTTCCATGCCAAGGTCGTCGACGCGACCATTGATCACTTCATCTTCGAGATCACCGGCAAGTCGTCCAAGGTCGACCAGTTCGTGGCCGTCATGAAGCCTCTCGGCCTGTCCGAAGTCTGCCGTACGGGCATTGCCGCTATGAACCGTGGTCCGCAGGGCATGTAAACCTGTGTGCCGATAAAGAAAAAAGGGCCTTGCCGGAGACGGTGAGGCCCTTTTTGTTTCTGCCGCTCAGATCATTTCCAGCGGCCGCTTCCGCGTCGGCGGCGGGAAGGCGTCGTCGAGCAGGCGCAGGTCTTCCGAGGTCAGGCGGATTTCCGAGGCGCGGAAATTGTCGCGCACGCGCTCCGGCGAGCCGGATTTCGGGATGGCGATGACACCGGCCTTGGTGAGCAGGAAGGCGAGCGCCACCTGGGCGGAGCCGACATTGTGGATGCGGCCGATCTCCTCCAGAACGGGATGGCCGAGCAGGCGGCCTTCGTCGAGCGGCGAATAGGCCATGATCGGAATGCCCTGCACCTGGCTCCAGCGCAGGAGATCGAATTCGATGCCGCGGCGCGCGAGATTGTAG
>CBFGOD010000474.1:0-3503 GCA_965650295.1 uncultured Shinella sp.
GTGTCGCCTTCCGGGTAAAGGCTTCCCAGGTCAGCCAGCCGAGCATGGCGGCGACCAGCAGCGCGGAGACGATGCCCGTCAGCCATTCGATCCAGTGCGGATCCTGGCGTTCCCTGTGGCGGCCCTGTTCGGATTTGGTCATGAAAGCCTCACAGGATCAGGCGCGCGGCGGCGGCACCCAGCGATGCCGGAAAGCCGAGCACGATGACGGAGAGCATGATCTCGACGGCGGAACTGTCGCCCAGCCGTTCGAAGATCCAGAGTGCGAAGATGCTGATGGCCAGCGCAATGACATAGCCGGGCAGGGTGAAGCGAACGAAGGCATGCCACCAGGGCGTCTCCGGCTCCAGTTCGTGCCCGCCGATGAAGGAGACGGCATAGACGAAGCCGTGCATGAGCGCGATCGAAAGCACGGTGACGATGATCGCGTGCCAGATCGACATCTTGTAGGCGAGCACCATCATCTCGTCTGTCGGGGCAATATTGAGCGAGAGGAAGAGGGCGCCGGCGGCCATCATCAGCAACTCGCCGTGATAGGGCGTTTCCTTGCCGTCGTCGTCGGTGTCGTCGTGGCCGAGCTGGCTGCGGCCGAGCATGGCGCCGATGCTGGCCGGCACGGATTGCAGTGCGATCTTGGCGACGGCTTCGCTCACCGGCATGTCGGCGTGCAGAAGGCCGAGCGCGGCGAGCACAATGACGCTGGTGACGATGCCGATGCCATAGGCGATGATCGCGTCGCGGATCGCCTCGCGCCAGGTAAACGTCTGCTCGAAGCCGATGCGGTGGGCGAGCAGGATGAGAAGGGGAATATTGAGGACCAGCAGCAGGAGCAGCCGCTCGCGGGCGATGGTGAAGCCGAGATACCACATTTCCATGGTCATCAGCATGGGCAGCGCCAGGAAAAGGGCGCCCGCGACCCCGCGGCCGAGGCCGGTCACGAAGCTGTTGAATTCGTTTTTTGCGTCGTCAGCGGATGTGGCTTCGCCTGCCATCGCAATACCCCTCGCAACAAGCGCGGGGGAAATGCGGCGCGGAGCAAAAAGTTCCGCGCCGCCAACCGCTTAGGGGCGGTCGAACTTCTTGGGCTTCGGCTTCTTCGGGCCGCCTTCGGGCTTGGCGAATTTTTCGTCGCGCTTGCCTTTGAAAGGCTTGGCTTCACCGAAGGGTTTGCCGGGCTTCTTGGCCGCGCTGTCGTCACGGTCCTTCCAGTGCGGCTTGGCCGCAGCACCTTCCGGCTTGTCGAATGTGCGCTTCTTTTCGAAGTCCTTGGAGAATTTCTTGTCCGCGCCGTCGTTGCGGTCCTTCCAATGCGGCTTGGCGCTCGCACCTTCGGGCTTGTCGAACTCGCGCTTCTTGTCGAAGTCCTTCTTCTTGCCAAAGCCGGGCTTCTTGTCGAACTCGCCGCGCGGCTTCCAGTCGGTGCGGCGCTCTTCGTTGCGCACCGGCTTGTCGTAACGCTGGGTCTTTTCGCCCGGCGTGCGCTCGTAGAATTGCGGGGTGAGGTCCGGCATGCCTTCCAGCACCGTCACGCGGATGCCGCGCTCCAGCATGCTGTTGGGGCCAAGCGCGCCTATGAAACCGTCGGAGGCATCGGCGGAAAGCTCGATGAAGGTCTCTTCCGGCTGCATCTTGATCGCGCCGATCTCGTTCTTGGTGATGTTGCCGTTGCTGCAGAGCATCGGGATCAGCCAGCGCGGCTCGGCGCGCTGCTTGCGGCCCACCGAAACGGAAATCCAGGTGCTGCGGGCAAAGCTGTCGCGCGGGCGCTTGGTTTCGGCCGGGATGGCATCGTTGCTGCGCTCGCGCGGCTTGCGCTGTTCGAGCGAGACTTCGACCAGATCTTCCGGCGCGGAGCGACCGGCCTTGAAATAGCGTGCGACGGCGGCGGCGAGCTGGCGGGCATCGAACTTGCCGACCAGCGCATCGATGGTCTCGATTTCGTCTTCGCCGATCGTGTCGGTCAGCGTCGTGTCGGCGAGCAGGCGCTCGTCGTCGCGGCGCAGGATCTCTTCGGCCGACGGCGGGGTCGCCCAGTTGGCCTTGAGATTGGCGATCTGCAAGAGGCGTTCGGCCTTGCGGCGGGCGCTGAGCGGCACGATGAGGGCGCTCACGCCCTTGCGGCCGGCGCGGCCGGTGCGGCCCGAACGGTGCAGCAGCGTATCCGGATTGGTCGGCAGGTCGGCATGTACCACGAGTTCGAGGTTCGGCAGGTCGATGCCGCGGGCGGCGACGTCTGTGGCGATGCAGACGCGGGCGCGGCCGTCGCGCATGGCCTGCAGCGCGTGGGTGCGTTCGTTCTGGCTGAGTTCGCCGGAGAGAGCCACGACCGAGAAGCCGCGATTGTTGAAGCGGGCCGTCAGGTGGTTTACGGCGGCGCGCGTCGAACAGAAGACGATCGCCGTCTGCGCATCGTAGAAGCGCAGCGTGTTGATGATGGCGTTTTCGCGATCCGAGGGCGTGCAGAGCAGCGCGCGGTATTCGATGTCGACATGCTGCTCGCGTTCGGCAGCGGTCGAGATGCGCATCGCATCGCGCTGGTAGTTCTTGGCGAGTGCCGCGATTTCCTTCGGCACGGTGGCCGAGAACATCAGCGTGCGGCGGTCTTCGGGTGCGGCCTCGAGGATGAATTCGAGATCTTCGCGGAAGCCGAGGTCGAGCATCTCGTCGGCCTCGTCGAGCACGACGGCGCGGATCGCGGAGAGATCGAGATTGCCGCGCGTGATATGGTCGCGCAGGCGGCCCGGCGTGCCGACGATGATATGGGCGCCGCGTTCCAGCGCCCGGCGCTCGTTGCGCACATCCATGCCGCCGACGCAGGAGCCGATGACGGCGCCGGTCATTTCATAGAGCCATTCCAGCTCGCGCTTGACCTGCATGGCCAGTTCGCGCGTGGGGGCGATGACGAGGGCAAGCGGGCTTCCCGCGCGGTCGAAACGCTCTTCGCCCTCAAGCAGCGTCGGTGCCAGCGCCAGGCCGAAGGCCACGGTCTTGCCGGAGCCGGTCTGCGCGGAAACCAGCGCGTCGGCATCGCCGATCTTGGGGTCGGAGACGGCGATCTGCACCGGCGTCAAAGTGGTGTAGCCGCGTTTTTCCAACGCCTTTGCCATCGCCGGAGCGAGGCTGTCGAAATTCGTCATATGGGGTCTTTCGGAATTCGGGTTCAGCGACGATCTGGCGTCGCACTCGCAAGCCCATGAATGACGGGCGTGTTGCGCGCTCTCTACTGTGCCTTGGCCAAAATGTACAGTGTGCAAAAACGCAAAGCTGCCCAGCGGGTTAAGCGATGGCTGCCAAAAGTCTTTCCCGATTGTCTTTTTGCGCTGCACAAGATAGAAAACGGCGCCCCCTGAAAGCGGTCCGCAGAGGCCGCGTGGGATGGTGTCGCCCACGGGAGAGGGCGAGAGCAAGGAGGAGCCGCCGATGAAGACGTTCACCACCATCGCGGATTTGCGCGCGGCTCTCGCGCCGCATCGGCTTGACGGCCGCTCGATCGGCCTCGTGCC
>CBFGOD010000475.1:0-3462 GCA_965650295.1 uncultured Shinella sp.
CTTCCTGTTCTATTCCGGCTTCTATCTGCCGATGTACTGGTCAAGCCGCGCCAAGCTCACCAACACGGCCGACATGATCCGCCTCATCATCCGCGACGAGGCCGTGCACGGTTACTATATCGGCTACAAGTTCCAGCGTGCTGTCGAGCGGTTGAGCGCGGAAAAGCAGCAGGAGATCAAGGATTTCGCCTTCGACCTTTTGCTCGAACTCTACGACAACGAGGCGAAATATACCGAAGCGCTCTATGACGGCGTTGGGCTGACCGAGGACGTCAAGAAGTTCCTGCACTACAATGCCAACAAGGCGCTGATGAACCTCGGTTACGAGGCGCTGTTCCCGCCGGAGGCCTGCAAGGTCAATCCGGCGATCCTCTCCGCACTTTCGCCGAATGCCGATGAGAACCACGACTTCTTCTCCGGTTCCGGCTCGTCCTACGTGATCGGCAAGGCCGTCGCCACCGAGGACGAAGACTGGGATTTCTGACGATCCCCGCGTCGTTAAGGACACCGGGAATGTCGTAATCTCGAAGGTTATTGCGCCCGGTTGGTGGAATGCTTGAAGCGTTCAGGGTGCCATCCCGACGTCGTCGGGATGGATAATTGGGAAGCCGGTGAAATGCCGGCGCTGCCCCCGCAACGGTAACGGAACGAAATCTCGACGAATGCCACTGGCCTCAGGCTGGGAAGGTGTCGAGAGGGTCCTTCGGGACAGTTCCGAAGCCCGGAAACCAGCCTTGAATCCAAGAACTCGACCGATTGCGGTGGGCGATCAAGAGGCGAACGGCGTTCCCTCGTGATCACTCCGTTCCATCCTCTTTTCCATCCTTCGTCGAGAGACGTTTTCGCGGGCGCCCGGCGTTCCGCGTTTGCGTTTTGACCATGATCCTGCCCGCGGAGGAGCGGGCCGGGCGGCATCCATTCAGGAGGATAAAGAGCATGAGCAGGAACAGAGGCGTCGTCTACATGCGGCCGGGCAAAGTCGAAGTGCGGGATATCGACGATCCGAAGCTTGAGGCGCCGGACGGTCGCCGTATCGAGCACGGCGTCATTCTCAAGGTGATTTCCACCAACATCTGCGGTTCGGATCAACACATGGTGCGCGGCCGCACCACCGCGATGCCGGGTCTTGTCCTCGGACATGAGATCACCGGGCAGGTCATCGAAAAGGGTATCGATGTCGAGATGCTCAAGATCGGCGACATCGTTTCCGTGCCGTTCAACGTGGCCTGCGGCCGCTGCCGATGCTGCAAATCGCAGGATACCGGCGTCTGCCTGACGGTGAACCCGTCGCGGGCCGGCGGCGCCTATGGCTATGTCGACATGGGCGGCTGGATCGGCGGGCAGGCCCGCTACGTGACGATCCCCTATGCCGACTTCAACCTCCTCAAAATTCCGGATCGCGACAAGGCTATGGCGAAGATCCGCGATCTCACCATGCTCTCGGACATCCTGCCGACGGGCTTTCATGGCGCGGTCAGGGCTGGGGTCGGCGTCGGTTCGACGGTCTATGTCGCGGGTGCCGGCCCGGTCGGGCTCGCGGCTGCCGCATCCGCCCGCATCCTTGGCGCTGCCGTCGTGATGATCGGCGATTTCAACAAGGACCGCCTGGCCCATGCTGCAAGGGTCGGCTTCGAGCCGATCGATCTCTCTGCCAGCGACCGGCTGGGCGACATGATCGCGCAGGTCGTCGGCACGAACGAAGTGGATAGTGCCATCGACGCCGTCGGTTTCGAGGCGCGCGGCCATGCGGGCGGCGAACAGCCGGCCATCGTGCTCAACCAGATGATGGAGATCACGCGGGCCGCCGGCTCGATCGGCATTCCCGGCCTCTACGTCACCGAAGATCCGGGTGCCGTGGATGAATCGGCAAAGGTTGGCAGCCTGTCGCTGCGCTTCGGTCTCGGCTGGGCGAAAGCGCAGTCCTTCCACACCGGTCAGACGCCTGTGCTGAAGTACAACCGCCAGCTCATGCAGGCCATCCTGCACGATCGCCTGCCGATCGCGGATATCGTCAATGCAAAGGTCATCGCATTGGATGATGCCGTGCAGGGCTACGAGAGCTTCGATCAGGGCGCAGCCACGAAGTTCGTGCTCGATCCGCATGGCGACCTGCTGAAGGCCGCCTGACAGGACCCTGGCCGCCGGCCGTTTTCGCGGCCGGCGGCTTCGACGTGATGCAGAAGGAAAACGACCATGTCAGAAATCCGGGATGTGTTGAGAGATCATTTGATCGACCACAGGGCGGGATGGAGCATGGGCTCCTTCGGCGCCGTCGCGGAATTCCATCAGGACAAGGGCGAATTTCTCGAGGTGGACGCACTCGCGATGTTCGCGCGCGCAACGCCCCGCGGCGCGATCAGGCTGCACGTCGAGGCGATAGGGCAGAGTATTCCTGTCGCCTACGAAACCCTCAGTCCAAAACCCCATCGCTGGGGCCATGGACTTGCCCTTTGCCTGCCGCAGAAGGATGCGGAAATGGCCGGACGCAAGACCTTGACCGAACTCGGACCCGACGAGCACGCCGTTCGCCCGGGCGACAGAGGCGGCATCCTGTTCGATATCGGCCTCGATCTGCCGCAATGCGATTTCTGTATCCGCACCCGAGACCCGGACTTGCTCACGCTCTTGCGGGCCAATATGGGCCGCAGCCTGTTCGAGCCCGGCAATCCGGTAAGTGCTGCGATCACGGCAGCCCATCCGCATCGCGTCGCCCTGACGCGCATAGGTCGTGTCGAAGTCTTTCAGAAGATCGGCGGACCCGACACAGGCGGCGTTTCCCCCGCAGGGCCGCACACGCATCTGCTGCCGCGCCTGCTGAAATCACGGCGGACCCATTCAGCGAATGTTCCGGTCCCGAAGCACTACGTTCCACTCGGTTATCTGCATCCGGCAAATCCCGTTATGGACAGTATCGGGCGTGACCTCGTATTCGACATCGACGCTCATGCGCGTTTTCAGGATCTCTTCGAACGCTTCGCGCGCCGGGATCTGCCGACTTTGCGCGCTGCGGTGCTCGACGGCCTTGCGCGTAAAATCGAACCCGAGCAGTTCCTGGTGCATTCAGACCGCTTCAGTCGAGCGACCGTCCGCATCACGCTGCGCCAGCAATATCGTCTCGCAAAGCATTTCAGCGGCGGCTCCTACCTCGACCTGATATCGAAATGGCGCAATATCCTGGAGAGCAGTTCAGATGCCGAGATGATGGACGACGATCCGCTTGGCCACGGTGATCCCGAGAGCAGGAATTTGGCGCGGTCGCTCGCCGCAACAGGATAATTGATATTCCCCGACCAAATTCAGCTCTGCCGATGGCAGTGCTGGCTCAAGGCAAGCGAACTGCCTTTTATCTCACAAATTCGATTATTTCAGAGAGTGATGGCGGACAGAGAGGGATTCGAACCCTCGATAGAGTTTCCCCTATACACGCGTTCCAGGCGTGCGCCTTCAACCACTCGGCCACCT
>CBFGOD010000476.1:0-3449 GCA_965650295.1 uncultured Shinella sp.
CACCAAGATGCTGGCCGATGCCTTCCCCGAAAACACGCCTGCCATCGGCGATGGCGTGATGCACACGAGCTATGCCGGCAAGCCGGTGCTCGTTTCCTTCGTGCCGGTCACGGGCCTGCCGTCGGTGCAGTGGTATCTCGGCTTCACCATCGACAGCGGCCTGGCCTTTGCCGCCATCGACCAGTTCCGCATTGCCGCCACGATCGCCACCATCCTGGCCGTCGTGCTGATGATGGGCTTCCTCGCAACGGTGCTGTCGCGCCTCGTCGTGCGCCCGGTCAAGGATATGACGGCGGCTATGGACAAGCTCGCATCGGGCGATGTCCGCGCGGAAATTCCCGGCCAGGACCGCAAGGACGAGATCGGCCAGATGGCCGCCGCCGTCGCCGTGTTCCGGGACAATGCCATCGAGCGCGTGCGTCTCGAAAATGCCGCCGAAGAGGGCCGCATGCTCTCCGAAAGCGAACATCGCGAGCGCGAATCGCTTAAAGCGCGGGACGCCGCCGAAATCCAGCATGCCGTCGATGCGCTGGCCGATGGCCTCGGCCGCCTTGCCGAGGGCGATCTCGCCCACCGTATCGAGAAGCCCTTCGCCGGTCATCTCGATCGCCTGCGCGACGACTTCAACCACTCCGTCACCAAGCTGCACACGGCGATGACAACGGTCGGGCAGAATGCCCGCGCCATCGACGCCGGCGCGACCGAAATCCGCTCGGCTGCCGACGATCTCGCCCGCCGCACGGAGCAGCAGGCCGCCTCGGTGGAAGAAACCGCCGCAGCCCTCGAAGAAATCACCACGACCGTGAAGGACTCGACCCGTCGCGCCGAGGAAGTCGGCTCGCTCGTCTCGCGCACCCGCACCGGTGCCGAAAAGTCGGGCGAGGTCGTGCGCCGCGCCGTCTCGGCCATGCAGGGCATCGAAAAGTCCTCGCACGAGATCTCCAACATCATCGGCGTGATCGACGACATCGCCTTCCAGACGAACCTCTTGGCGCTGAATGCCGGCGTGGAAGCGGCGCGTGCCGGTGAAGCCGGCAAGGGCTTTGCCGTCGTCGCACAGGAAGTGCGTGAACTTGCCCAGCGCTCGGCCAATGCGGCCAAGGAGATCAAGGCGTTGATCACCACATCAGGCGAACAGGTCCGCTCCGGCGTGTCGCTGGTCGACGAGACCGGTGCGGCGCTGGAAGCCATCGTGCGCGAGGTGCAGGAGATCAACGGCCACGTGAACGCCATCGTGCTTGCCGCCCGCGAGCAGTCGACCGGCCTTCAGGAGATCAACACGGCCGTCAACACCATGGACCAGGGCACCCAGCAGAACGCCGCCATGGTGGAAGAACAGACCGCCGCCAGCCACGGCCTCGCCTCGGAAGCCGCAGCCCTCAACGCGCTGCTCGCCCAGTTCCGCCTGGGCCACGGCACCACCAGCCACGCGGCCATGCCCACGCGCCGCGCGGCCTGATCAGACATGTCCACAAAGAAGAAGGCCCGGGATCGCTCCCGGGCCTTTTTTGTTGGTGCTTACTTCTCCAGCACCGCCACCGCTTCCACATGGGCCGACCACAGGAACTGGTCGACGGGCGTGACAAGGCGGATGCGGTAGCCGGCGGCCGTCAGGATGGCGAGGTCGCGGGCGAGGCTGATCGGGTTGCAGGAGACGGCGATGACGGTCTTCACGCCGGAGCGGGCGAGTTCCTTGCACTGGTCTTCCGCACCCGCACGCGGCGGATCGAAGACCACGGCGTCGTAGACCTTGAGTTCGGAGGCCATCAGCGGACGACGGAACAGGTCGCGCCGCTCCACCGTGACGGGCTTGAGGCCCTGGGTGTTGCGCGCGGCGAAATCCAGCGCCTTCAATGCCTTTTCGTCGCCCTCGACGGCGTGCACCTTGGCCTGGCGGGCGATCCTGAGCGCGAAGGTGCCGGAGCCGGCGAAGAGGTCAGCCACGCGCTTGGCCTTGCCGAGTGCGGCCAGCACGATCTCGGCCATGGCGTCTTCGGCCGGCTTCGTCGCCTGGGTGAATCCGCCGGCGGGCGGCGAGACGCGCACGCCGGAAAACTCGATTTCCGGCTTCTGCGGCTCGATGACGATCTCGCCATCGCTGGAGACGCGGTTGATGCCGGCACGCAGCGCAAGCACGGTCTCGGTGACGGCGCGGCGCTGTTTATCACCAACCTTCTTGACGCCCTCGAAGGCGAGGTCGAGACCGTTGAGCGTTTCCAGCACCGTGACGCGGAACGGTTCCGCCGAGGTCGCGATGGCCGCGGCGACGCGGCGGATCGCCTCGAGCCTGCCGATGATGCCGTCGCTGGAAATCGGACAGTGATCGATGGAGACGATGTGGTGGCTTCCGGCCTGGTTGAAGCCGACCAGCATGTCCTTTTCCGTCTTTCGTAGCGTGAAAACGACACGGCGGCGCTCGCCGGGCCGGGCGATGACGAGCGGCGCGACCTCAGGCGTCAGGCCCTTGGATTTCAGCGCCTGGACGACGAGGTTGCGCTTGAAGTCATGGTAGAGCGTGTCGCTGGCATGCTGCAGCGTGCAGCCGCCGCAGGTGCCGTTCTTGCCGTCGGGACCGAAATGCACGCAGGGCGGCGACACCCGCTCGGGCGAGACCTCGGACATCGACATGACCGTGCCGTGGTTCTTCACGCGCGCCACGGCGACGACCTCGCCGGGCAGCGTGAAGGGAACATAGACCGGGCCGCCGGCCGTTTCGGCAATGCCGTCGCCGCCGCTGCCAAGCCGGGCGATGGTGAGGGTTTCCGTCGTCATGGCTTGCGGCCCCCCAATAGGTACTCGACATTGCCGTCACCACCGGCAATGGGCGAGGGGATGAGGCCGAGGCTTTGCCAGCCCATGTCTTCGACGAGCCAGCGTTCGAGCTCCCCGGCAACGGCCGGCGCGCTTTCGGGATCCTTTAGGAGCCCGGCCTTGCTGATCGCCTCGCGGCCCGCCTCGAACTGCGGCTTGACGAGCAGGACGCAGAAAGCGCCGGGCTCGGCAAAGCCGAGGGCCGGCGGCAGAGCGAGCTTCAGCGAGATGAAGGAGACGTCGGAGACGACGACGCCGATCTCGCGATCCTCGAGATGATCCTCGTCGAGCACGCGGGCATTCAGGCCCTCGTAATTGGTGATGCGCTCGTCTTCGCGCAGGCGGGGATGCAACTGGTCATGGCCCACATCGACGGCGATGACATGGTTTGCGCCACGCTCCAGCAGGACATCGGTAAAGCCGCCGGTCGAGGCGCCGATATCGAGGCAATCGAGCCCGGCGGGATCGAGGCCGAATTCGTCGAGCGCCGCCTTCAGCTTCAGCGCGGCGCGCGAGACATAGGCCTGCGCGGGGTCGTCGATCTCGATCTTCACATTGGCAGGGAAGGTGGAGCTCGGCTTGGTGACGGTACGGCCGTTGACGCGCACGGTGCCGCGCGAAATGGCGTCGCGTGCCCG
>CBFGOD010000477.1:0-3435 GCA_965650295.1 uncultured Shinella sp.
CGCCGTGGAAGAATTCTCCGCCTCGCCCTTCATCAAGGACGCGTTCGGCGCGGAATATCAGAAGCTCTACGGCGATACGAAGCGCAAGGAAGCGATCACCTACCTGCGCACGGTCTCGGATTTCGACTACCAGACCTATCTGCCGCGCATCTAAGACGCGACCGGCCTCCGCGCGCGCCATGCGTGGAGGCCGTCAATCGTCCGAAAGCGGTTGCAGGAAGGTTCGCTCATAGCTCTTGAAGGGCGGATTTTCCAAGAAGCGGGCATTGGCCGCGATGCCATCGACATCCTCGGCGACCTTGTCGCGATAGAGCAGATAGGCCGTCTCATCCGGGAACGTGAAGAGCGCCGCGGCGATATCGTTCGCACCCTCGCCGCCCGCACCGGGAAAACTCACCGCGGCGCCTTCGGGTTTTTGGCGCGGCATGAAATAGCCGTGGTGCGTTCCGCCATAGCGCTCGATGAGCGTGGTCCAGATCCGCGCATAGTCGTGGAAATCCGCGATCCTCAGGGGATCCAGGCAATAACGAACCTCGCAGGTAACCGGCACTTTCCGCATCAGGCGGCGGCCGTTTCGGTAGAGGTCGAGGCCTTCTCCTGGGCCTTGGGCACGATGACCTTCAGCTCACCGGGATGCAGGCGGATCGAGACGTCCCGGTCCATCGGCAACAATTCACCATCGATGACGCAGTTGATGGCGCGATCGACCTTCGGGAAATGCAGGTCCACGGCCGTGCCGGTCATTTCCGTGACGTCGGCATTCTCGCGCAGTTTTCCCCGCAGGATATCGAAGGCCAGCCGGGCGACGCCGGCCGGTTTCAGCGGGTTCGTCGTGTAGAAGCCGAGATGACCACCGGTCAGGTCTTCCGCATAGAGCAGGCCGTTTTCGCCGAACCGGTTGTTCGAGACATTGATGGCCGAGACCTTGCGGTGCTCCTGCACGCCGTCGACATCGAACTCCACCTCGAATTCCGGCGGATTGAGGATAACACCGACGGCCGCGCGGGTGTTGGCGGCGATCTTGCCGACACGCGAACGGTAGGTCATGGCATTGCGCAGCCGCACCATGCGGGCATGCAGGCCGGCGGAAAACTGGTGCACGAAGGCGCGGTCATCCGCCGTGCCGATATCGGCGGCGGCGATATCGCCGTCGGCCAGCGCGTCGATCGCCTGCCAGATATCGAGCGGGATCTTCAGCGAGCGCGCAAAGAGGTTCATCGTGCCGGCCGGGATGATGCCGAGCGGCATCTTGTTCTGCCAGGCGAAACCGGCCGCGGCCGAGACCGTGCCGTCACCGCCGCCGGCCAGCATCGCATCGAGATCATTGCGGTCCGAACAGCGGCGCAGCGCCATTTCGATATCGGCCCCTTCGACGATATCGCAATCGAGATGGTGCCCTGCCTCCGCAAAAACCTTCTCGGCATGGCGGGCATAAGCCTCCATGTCGGTGGTGCGGAACGTCCCCCCGTCCCTGTTGAAAATCGCCTGTACTCTCATTCGTATACTCCGCTTGTCGGCCGAGAACGCCTGAAGGGTGAAGTCGATCCATTAGATAGTCTAGAAAGCGGCGATTAACAGGCGCAGACGAAACAGAGTGCAACAAATCGTGAAAATGCCCCCGTGTTGGCCAAATGCGGGGAGGTGAAAAATCAGGATAGGAAGTTTGCCTTAGTTTGATATAGTGCAAGCCGGTCGCGTGCGTCGGGAGTGCGCCCGCCGGCTTGAATTTACCTTCCTTATCGTGGCCGATCCGGCCGGACCAAACCACATCAGCAGCCAGGAGGAGTGGCCGCCCTTGTGAGGGACCGTCATGGATTGTCCGCGTGCGCCATCCTATCTGCGGAGCCGACCCGTGACTGAACACCCCCTGCCCAACGCCGCCCTCTCCTCCGGGCAGCCGCCGATTCCAGCCCTCACCGTCACCCTCATCATCCTGGCGCTGGCCGTCGGCAGCTTCGGCATCGGCACCGGCGAATTCGCCATCATGGGCCTGCTGCCGGATGTCGGCACGACCTTCGGCGTGACGACGGCGCAGGCCGGTTACGTCATCAGCGCCTATGCTTTCGGCGTCGTGGTGGGTGCTCCCGTTATCGCCGTCATCGGTGCGCGTTTCCGCCGTCGCGACCTGCTGCTGGTGCTGATGGGCCTGTTTGCCGCCGGTAATCTCGCCAGCGCGGTCGCCCCGACCTTCGAGAGCTTTATCCTGTTCCGCTTCCTGGCCGGCCTGCCGCACGGCGCCTATTTCGGCGTTGCAGCGCTGGTCGCCGCCTCCATGGTGCCGGTCAACAAGCGCACGCAGGCTGTCGGCAAGGTCATGCTCGGCCTGACGGTCGCAACGCTGATCGGCACACCGCTCGCCGCTTTCTTCGGCCAGCTCTTCGACTGGCAGTTCATGTTCGTCGCCGTCGGCATCACCGGCATGCTGACCGTCGCCCTCATCGCCATCTTCCTGCCGCGCGACAAGGCGCCGAAGGGCATCAATGCGCTGACGGAACTCGGGGCGCTGAAGCGCAAGCAGGTCTGGCTGACGCTCGGCATCGCGGCCACCGGCTTCTGCGGCATGTTCGCCGTGTTCAGCTACATCTCGCCGATCGTTACCGAGGTCGCCGGCCTCCATGTCAGCATGGTGCCGGTCATCATGGCGATCTTCGGCTGCGGCATGATCGTCGGCAACATTTTTGGCGCCAAGCTTGCCGATCTCTCGCTGATGCGCACCATCGGCTGGTCGCTGGTGCTCTACTTCTTCGTGCTGATCAGCCTGTCGCTGACGGCGGAGAACCCGATCCTGCTCGGCGTCTGCTGCTTCCTCATCGGTTGCAGCTTCGTTGTCGGTCCCGCGCTCCAGACGCGCCTGATGGATGTGGCCGGCGATGCGCAGACGCTCGCCGCCGCCCTCAACCACTCCGCCTTCAACGTTGCCAATGCGCTCGGCGCGCTGTTCGGCGGCATGGCGATCAGCGCCGGTTACGGCTACGGCTCGATGGGCTTCGTAGGGGCGGCAACGGCGGTGGTCGGCTTCGGCATCTATCTGGTCTCGATGACGCTCGACAAGATCGACAACGAGGAAACGCCGGTCTGCCCGGCCGAGTGACGGCGTTCAAGACCCTGAAAATCAGGCGGCGTCCCTTCCGGGGGACGCCGTTTCCGTTTGCGGGGCAAGGCGGATGACGTTCTGGCCATCCTCGCAGATGACGTTCTGAGCGCCCCAGGCGGCCAGCGCCCGGATGATCGGCTCAAGGCTTCGGCCGGCCGTTGTCAGCGCATAATCGACGCGCGGTGGCACGACGGGGAAAATGGTGCGCGACAGGATGCCGGCATCCTCCAGCTCACGCAGCTGCTTGGTCAGCATGCGCTGCGTGACGCTGGGCAGCCGGCGGCGCAGCTCGTTGAAGCGCAACGTGCCCTCCATCATCAGGTGATAGAGGATCACGCCCT
>CBFGOD010000478.1:0-3425 GCA_965650295.1 uncultured Shinella sp.
CAAGCGCTGCCTGCGTCTCGAGGACCGGCTGATCGGCCCGATGGAGCAAGCGCGGGCCGGTGGCGGGTGTGAAGGGAATGGAGGCCTGCAGCTTCGGATAATAGCTGCCGCCGGCGCGCTCGAAGGCATCGGCCCAGCCGTGGTCGAAGACATATTCACCCTGGCTGTGGTTTTTCAGATAGACGGGCAGGGCGCCGATGAGGGTGCCCTCATCGTTTTCCAGAAGGAGATGCTGGCCGAGCCAGCCGGTATCGGCCGTGGCGCAGCCCGATTCTTCCAGCGAGGACAGGAAGGTATGGCTGACGAAGGGATTGTAGGGCGTTTGCGCATCCACTCTGGAGGCGCCGGCGAGGCGCCCCCAGTCTTCGGCCGAAATATCGGCAAAGCTCGTTTCGACGCGGATGCGCACCGTCACCTCAGGCCGTCAGGGCTTCGCGCGGATTGAAGCCTTCGAAGGTCATCTGGTCCGCGTTGAGCGCCGTGATCGTGCGCGCCTCGTCGTCGCGCACCGTCCAGGTGATGACCTGCTTGCCGAGGTCGCGCTGGCGGCTGATGAACGGGTTCGGCAGGTGGCCGTAATAATAGGAGATGAAGTCGAGCCCATACTGCATCGCCTCTTCATGCACGGCAAAATTCTCCGGCCGTGCGCCTTCCGCCGTCAGGCCGACCGGACGGCTGGTGCCGATCTCCTTCAGGTCCTTCAGCAGCCACGTGTCGAAGCTCATCAGGGCGATCGGCCCTTCATAGCCCTCGATTGTATCAAGCACGGCCATGGCGAAGCCGTCATCGTCGCCCTTGCGGCCCTTCAGCTCCAGGACGAGCGGCACGCGCCCCTTCACGAGGTCGAGCAGCTGGCGCAGCGTCGGCACCTTGTCGGCCGTGCCGCCAATGGTCAGCAGACCGAGCTCGGCGGCGGTGCGCTGGCGCACGTCACCCTCGATGCCGCAGAGGCGCTTCAGGTCGTCGTCATGGAAGACGACCGGAATGGCATCGGCGGCATATTGCAGGTCGCATTCGATGGCGAAGCCGGCCTCGACGGCGCGGGCAAACGCCGAAAGCGTGTTTTCCCAGACCGCCCGATTGAGATCATGATAGCCGCGATGCGCAATGGGGCGCTCGGTCAGCCAGTTGAATTTGTGCATCAGGCGATTTCCATGATGGCGTCAATCTCGACGGCCGCATTCAGGGGCAGGGCAGCCATGCCGACGGCCGCGCGGGCATGCTTGCCGGCGTCGCCGAGTGCACCGACGAGGAAGTTCGACGCGCCGTTGATGACGAGGTGCTGCTCGACGAAATCGGGCGTGGAGGCGACGAAACCGTTGATCTTGATGACGCGCTTGATGCGCGAGAGATCGCCGAGGGCCGCCTTCGCCTGGGCGAGCAGGCCGAGCGCGCAGAGTTCGGCGGCCTTCTGGGCGCCGGGAACGTCGACATCCTTGCCGACATGACCGGTGACCGCGAGCTTGCCGTCGAGCATCGGGAGCTGGCCGGAAATGTGGAGGACGTTGCCGCTGATGACGAAGGGCACATAGTTGGCCGCGGGCGCCGCCGCCACGGGAATGTCGTAGCCCAGTTCCTTGACGCGTTTTTCGATTTCAGCGGACATTGCGGTCTCCATTCTTGATCGCCGTCTGTAAGATAGGTGCGGCGCGCTGCGGCTGTGAGGGGCATTGCGACAGGAGGCGCCGCAATGTTGGAAATGAATATGGCATCGCGCGGATATTGCCTCGCTTTTGCCGAAAGAGTTCATATAACATCGCGCTCGACTTCAACAGGAGGAAACGGATGTTTCGTTCAGCCTTTGTCGCGGCCGCCATGGCCGGGACATGCTTCGCCGGCAGCGGCGTGACCAGCGCCTTTGCCTCACCGGCGAGCGGGCTTGCGCCGCACCGCGCCGTCTACGACCTCCAGCTCAAGGACGCCACCGAGCGCTCCGGCATCGCCGGCATGTATGGCCGCATGGTCTACGAGTTCAACGGCAGCCCCTGTGACGGCTACACGGTGAGCTTCCGCTTCGTCACGCAGGTCAATACCGGCGAGGAAACGCGCCTCACCGACCAGCAGACGACGACCTATGAGGACCTGAAGAGCGGCAGCTTCCGCTTCCTCACCCGCTCCTTCACCGACGAGAAGCTGGACAAGGAAGTGCGCGGCACGGCACGCGACGACAAGACGGGCGTCAGCGTCGACCTGACATCGCCCGATGCGCGCAAGCTGGAACTGGCGGAGAGCCGTTTCCCGACCGAGCACATGCTCGAGGTGATCGAGCACGCCAAGAAGGGCGACCGCTTCTTCGAATCACGCCTCTATGACGGCTCGGATGCGGGCGACAAGACGCTGATGACGACGTCGGTCGTCGGCAAGAAGGAAATGCCGAAGGCGGGTGATCCCGATGCCGACAAGGCCGGAAAATTCGCCAAGCAGGCCTTCTGGCCGGTGTCCATCGCCTATTACAATGACACCAACGATGGCGATGCGCTGCCCGTCTACCGCATGGCGTTCAAGCTCTACGAGAACGGCGTCACGCGGGACCTCACCATGGATTACGGCGAGTTCGTGCTGACCGGCAAGCTCGCCAAGCTCGAGATGTTCAAGCCGCAGGAATGCAAGTAGGCGCGGCGTTCTGCGTGTTTTTTACCGTGCGGCCCTTGATTTTCCGGGAAACGGGGGGTAAAGGGCCGCTCATTCCACACGTGAGGCATGGGATTGTCCGGGAGAAATCCGGATCGTTCCGCCCGGTGGCATTTCCCAGGAAGTGCTGTTCGCCTTGCGGAGGTTCAACCGGAAAAGGATAACTAGGCATGGCATTGCCCGATTTCTCTATGCGCCAGCTTCTCGAAGCCGGCATCCACTTCGGCCACCAGACGCACCGCTGGAACCCGAAGATGAAGCCGTACATCTTCGGCGATCGCAACAACGTTCACATCATCGACCTGGCCCAGACCGTTCCGATGCTGTCGCGCGCCCTTCAGGTCGTGTCCGACACGGTTGCCGGTGGTGGCCGCGTTCTGTTCGTCGGCACGAAGCGTCAGGCTTCCGACATCATCGCTGACGCTGCCAAGCGTTCGGCCCAGTACTACGTCAACGCCCGCTGGCTCGGCGGCATGCTGACGAACTGGAAGACCATCTCCAACTCGATCCAGCGCCTGCGCAAGCTCGACGAGATCCTCGCTTCGGAAGGCTCCGGCTATTCGAAGAAGGAACGCCTGAACCTCGAGCGCGAACGCGAAAAGCTTGAAAAGGCTCTCGGCGGTATCCGCGACATGGGCGGCACGCCGGACCTGATGTTCATCATCGACACCAACAAGGAATCGATCGCGATCGAAGAAGCCAAGCGTCTTGGCATTCCGGTCGTCGCCGTCATCGACTCCAACTGCGATCCGGACCCGATCGATTTCCCGATCCCCGGCAACGACGACGCCTCG
>CBFGOD010000479.1:0-3406 GCA_965650295.1 uncultured Shinella sp.
GGATAGCTACGGCCTGCTCGCGCTGCTGATGGACCTGCAATGGCGCGGCCTGCTTCCGGTCGAGCTGATCGCCTGCAATCTCGATCAGGGCCCGCCGAATTTTCCAAAACACATCCTGCCGGAGTATCTGAAGTCCATCGGTATCAAACACCGCATCGAATACCGCGATACCTATTCCATCGTGAAGGAAAAGGTGCCGACGGGGGCGACTTATTGCTCGCTGTGTTCGCGGCTCAGGCGCGGCAATCTCTATCGCATCGCCCGGGAGGAGGGCTGCGATGCGCTGGTGCTGGGGCACCATCGCGAGGATATTCTCGAAACCTTCTTCATGAATTTCTTCCACGGCGGGCGGCTTGCCGCCATGCCGCCAAAACTTTTGAATGACGAAGGCGACCTCATGGTGCTGCGTCCGCTCGCCTACGCGGCGGAGGATGACCTGGCGAAATTCGCCACCGCCATGCAGTTCCCGATCATCCCCTGCGACCTCTGCGGGTCGCAGGACGGCCTTCAACGCAATGCGATGAAGGCGATGCTGGCGGATATCGAAACGCGCATGCCCGGCCGCAAGGATGCCATGCTGCGCGCGCTCGGCCACACCAATCCCTCGCATCTTCTCGACCCCAAGCTTTTCGATTTCTCCTCCCTCGAAACGGTAAAAAGCAATGACGATTGACATCAATGCCCTGGCGCTCGTGCTTGCACAGGCGGCCGAAGCGGAAATCCGCCCGCGCTTCCGTGCGCTCGCCAAAGGCGACGTCCACACCAAGGCCGATGCGAACGATCTCGTGACGGTCGCCGACGAAGCGGCGGAACGTTTTATCAAGCGCGAGGTCGCCGCGCAGTTTCCGGGCGTGCTGTTCGTCGGCGAAGAATCGGTCGCTGCGGATCCGGCGCTTTTGTCGAAGCTCGGCGATGCCGAAACCGCCATCGTCGTCGATCCGATCGACGGCACGTTCAATTTCGCCTCCGGCGTGCCGCTCTTTGGCGTCATGGCGGCGATCGTCTCCGGCGGGGAAACCGTCGGCGGCATCATCTATGACCCGATGGGCGATGATTTCGTGATGGCCGAAAAGGGTTCCGGCGCCTGGCAGACCGGCGATCACCGTCCGGCCGTCAAGCTGAAGGCCCGCGGCGGTGCCGCACTTGAAGAGCTGACCGGCATGGCCTCCACCAGCTTCCTTGATCGCGACCGACGTTCGCGCATCCTGTCGAACCTCGCCAAGGTGGCCTTCGTCTCGAACTACCGTTGCGCCGCTCACGAATACCGCACCTTCGCCGGCGGCCACCTGCATTACCTCATGTACAACAAGCTGATGCCCTGGGATCACCTGGCCGGCACGCTGATCGCCCAGGAAGCCGGCGCCTACGCCGCCCGCTTCGATGGCTCGGCCTACAAGCCGCACCATACGGAAGGCGGCCTGCTGGTGGCACCGGACAAGGACACCTGGGAACTGCTGCGCCGCGAAGTGTTTGTCGACTGATACGGACGTTCTCAAACGGAAAAGGCCCGGCTGCCAATGGCAACCGGGCCTTTTCTTTGTTTGCCGCCTGTCTCAGACCGGCTTGTTATGTGCCTGGAACAGCTTTCCGCGCTCGGCGATCAACACGAAGATCAGGCCGATGATCGAGAGCGAGAAGAAGCCCATGACCAGCGGCAGCGCCGTGCCGTTGAACGACTGGCCGATGATTGCGCCGATGATCGTGCCGCCCGCCGTGCCCATGAAGCCGAGCACGGAGGAGGCGGTGCCGGCGACATGGCCGAGCGGCTCCATGGCGAGCGAGTTGAAGTTCGAGCCGATCCAGCCGAACTGGAACATCGACAGCGCGAACAGCACGATGAAGATGGCGAAGGGCACATGTCCCGGCCAGACGAGCGTCAGAACGAGCCACAGCGTGTTGACCGTCAGGAAGCCCATGAGGGCGCCGTGCGACAGCTTGCGCATGCCGAACCGGCCAACGAGGCGGGCGTTGACGAAGGACGACAGCGCCATGAAGGCGGCGACGGCGGCAAACGCAACCGGGAACCAGACGCCAAGGCCGTAGATGCCGACATAGATCTGCTGCGCGGAGTTGATGAAGCCGAAGAGCGCCCCGAAGATGAAGGTGCTGGCCAGCGTGTAGCAGAGCGCCACCCGGTCCGTCAGAACGATGCGGAAGCCGCCGAGGACCGAACGCACCGTAAAGGGGCGAACGTCGTCTTCATGCAGCGTTTCGGGCAGGCGGAAGTACATCCAGGCCCAGACCATCAGCGCGACCACCGCCATGAAGGCGAAGATCAGGTGCCAGTTGCCGAACAGCATGACGACCTGGCCGATGCCCGGGGCCATGACGGGGATGACCATGAAGACCATCATGATCAGCGACATGACCTCCGCCATCGCGCGCCCGCCGAAAATGTCGCGGACGATGGAGACGGTGATGACGCGCATGGCGGCCGAGCCGATGCCCTGGATGAAGCGCAGGGCGAGCAGAGCGGCGAAGCTCGGCACGAAGATTGCCGCGAGCGAGGAGACGACATAGATACCCAGCCCGACGAACATCGGTGCGCGCCGGCCGAAACGGTCGGAGATCGGGCCATAGAGCAGCTGCGCGAAGGCGAAGCCGATCAGATAGGCCGAGATGACATATTGCCGGTGGTTCTCGTTCTCGACGCCGAGGCTGGCGCCGATTTCCTGAAGACCGGGGAGCATGATGTCGATGGCGAGCGCATTGAGCGCCATCAGGAACGCCATGAGCGCGATGAATTCTATCTTGCCCATGCCTTTCAGGCGCTGGGCCGATTCGGAAGAAAGTCCAGACATATCAATTTGTTCCATAAAAGAGAGAAGGCGCCGCTGGGATGCGGCGCCTTTGAAAAGCTTGGCGGTCGGAAGACCGTGAAGCGTCAGGCAGCGCCCTTGATCGAAATACCCTGTTCCTGAAGGTGAGACTGCAGCTCGCCCGATTGGAACATTTCACGCACGATGTCGCAACCGCCGATGAATTCACCCTTCACGTAAAGCTGCGGGATGGTCGGCCAGTTGGAGTAATCCTTGATGCCCTGGCGGATGTCGGCATCGGCGAGCACGTTGATGCCCTTGTAGTCCACACCCACGTAATCGAGGATCTGCACGACCTGACCGGAGAAACCACACTGCGGGAATTCCGGGGTGCCCTTCAGGAAGAGCACGACGTCGTTGGTCTTCACTTCGTTGGCGATGAAATCTTGGATGCCGCTCATAGTCGTATTCCCTAGCAAATCGGCTTCAAGGGCCGATGCGATGAACTCATGCGCCCTAGATAGCAACCACGGGTGATAAATGCCAGAAGTCCCTCACAAAAATTGATCGGGTGTGTGCTTCAAGCCGCAGCTCGGCGCAGACGATAGGCAATCAGCCAGTAGACGAGGCCACCCGCCAGACCTCCC
>CBFGOD010000480.1:0-3382 GCA_965650295.1 uncultured Shinella sp.
GCCGTCGTCGATGGACGCGGATGCGGTGCGCGACGAGAAGCTGAAAGTGCTGCGCGCGCTGAAGCCGATCGACCAATATAATGTCGAGCGCCTGACGGTGCGCGGCCAGTACCGCGCCGGTGCTTCGGCCGGCGGCCCGGTCAAGGGCTATCTCGAAGAGCTGGACGGCGGCGTTTCCAACACCGAAACCTTTGTCGGCATCAAGGCCGAGATCGGTAACTGGCGCTGGGCGGGCGTGCCCTTCTACATCCGCACCGGCAAGCGCCTTGCCGCCCGCATGTCGGAGATCGTCATCACCTTCAAGCCGATCCCGCATTCGATCTTCGATCCCTCGGCGGGCCGCATCGAAGCCAACCAGCTCATCATCCGCCTGCAACCGGATGAAGGCGTCAAGCAGTCGCTGATGATCAAGGACCCGGGTCCGGGCGGCATGCGCCTGCGCAATGTCTCGCTCGACATGAGCTTCGCGGAAGCCTTCGACGCCCGCAACGCCGACGCCTATGAGCGCCTGCTGCTCGACGTTATCAGGAACAACCAGACGCTCTTCATGCGCCGCGACGAAGTGGAAGCCGCATGGCGCTGGATCGACCCGATCCTGAAGGCCTGGGAAGCGACCGGCCAGCAGGCACAGGGCTATACCGCCGGCACCTGGGGGCCGAGCCAATCGATTGCTCTCATCGAGCGCGACGGCCGCACCTGGCATGAATCCTAAGGAAGGCCGATGAGCGCGAGACTGCATGAATTCAAGGACGGCGCCGATTTGGCCGAAGGCTTGGCGGACACGGTTTCCGCCACGCTTGCCGAAGCGATCTCGGCCCGCGGCAAGGCGAACATCGCGGTCTCCGGCGGCTCGACCCCGAAGGCCTTCTTCAAGGCGCTGTCCGACCGCGACATCGATTGGGCCAAGGTGACGGTGACGCTGGTCGACGAACGTTTCGTGCCGGCTGACAATCCGCGCTCCAACCATCAGCTGGTTTCCGAGAACCTGTTGCAGGACAAGGCGAAGGCTGCGGGCTTCCTGCCGCTCTACCGGGAAGCCGGCAGCGCGCAAGAGGCTGCAAAGCTCGTATCATCCGATGCCGCTTCGCTCGGCGCACCGTTCGATGTCGTCATTCTTGGCATGGGAACGGACGGCCATACCGCCTCGTTCTTCCCCGGCGGCAACAATCTCGCCGAGGCGATCTCGGCAGAGACGCCACGCGGCGTGATCACCATGGAAGCCGAGGGTGCCGGCGAAACCCGCCTCACCTTCACCTTCGCCAGCCTTCAGGATGCCCGCCTTCTGGTGCTGCATATCGAAGGTCAGGGCAAGAAGGACGTTCTGGCCGCCGCGGAAGCGGACGGCCCCGAAACCGACATGCCGATCCGCGCCATTCTCCGGCGCGCGGCAACGCCGGTCGATATCTACTGGGCGCCCTAGAGCATTGTCCGACGCCGAAGCGAAATCGCTTCGGCTGTAAATGCTCTGGAGTACGCCCAGCCGGCTGAAGCCGAACATGCCGGCGCTTGGCGCCGTTCAACCGCGGCTGGCGCAGCACTCCCGCTCGCTTTGCCGTGTCAAATGCAATCGAGGAAGTCAGGATAGCTCCCATGTCCGCCGACAAACGCATCGAAGCCATCACCGCCCGCATCGTCGAACGCTCCAAGCCGCACCGCGAGCCCTATCTCGGCCGCGTCCGCGCCGCCATCTCCAAGGGCGTTCACCGCTCGATCCTCTCCTGCGGCAACCTCGCACACGGTTTTGCTGTCTGTTCCCCCGCCGAGAAGGACGCGCTCGCCGGCGACCGCGTCCCGAACCTCGGCATCATCACCTCCTATAACGACATGCTCTCGGCCCATCAGCCGTTCGAGACCTATCCGGCGCTCATCCGCGACGCGGCGCGGGAAGCCGGCGGCGTGGCGCAGGTGGCGGGCGGCGTGCCGGCCATGTGCGACGGCGTCACCCAGGGCCAGCCGGGCATGGAACTCTCGCTGTTCTCGCGCGACCTCATCGCCATGGCGGCCGGTGTCGGCCTTTCGCACAACATGTTCGACTCGGTCGTCTATCTCGGCGTCTGCGACAAGATCGTGCCGGGGCTGACGATTGCGGCCCTGACCTTCGGTCATCTGCCCGCCGTCTTCATTCCCGCCGGGCCGATGACCTCCGGCCTGCCAAACGACGAGAAGGCGCGCGTGCGCCAGCTCTATGCCGAAGGCAAGGCCGGGCGCGCGGAACTGCTCGAAGCCGAGTCCAAGTCCTATCACGGCCCCGGCACCTGTACGTTCTACGGCACCGCGAATTCCAACCAGATGCTGATGGAGATCATGGGCTTCCACATGCCCGGCGCCTCCTTCATCAATCCCGGCACGCCGCTGCGCGACGCGCTAACCAAGGAAGCCGCCAAGCGGGCTCTGGCGATTACCGCGCAGGGCAACGAGTTCACGCCCGCCGGCGAGATGATCGACGAGCGTTCCGTCGTCAACGGCGTCGTCGGCCTGCATGCTACGGGCGGTTCGACCAACCACACGCTGCACCTCATCGCCATGGCGCGCGCCGCCGGCATCGTCCTGACCTGGCAGGACATTTCCGAACTGTCCGACGTCGTGCCACTGCTCGCCCGCGTCTATCCGAACGGCCTTGCCGATGTGAACCACTTCCACGCGGCCGGCGGCATGGGCTTCCTCATCCAGGAACTGCTCAAGACCGGCATGCTGCATGACGATGTGCGCACGGTCTACGGCCAGGGTCTCAAGGCCTATACGGTCGATGCCAGGCTCGGCGAGAACGGCGCGGTCGTGCGCGAACCGTCGCCGAAGGTCAGCCATGATCCGAAGGTACTCGCCAATATCGAGACACCCTTCCAGGCGACCGGCGGCCTCAAGATGTTGAGCGGCAATATCGGCAAGGCGGTCATCAAGATTTCCGCCGTCAAGCCGGAGCGCCATGTCATCGAGGCCCCGGCCAAGGTGTTCCACGATCAGCTGGAGCTCAACGCCGCCTTCAAGGCCGGCGAACTGACCGGCGATTTCATCGCCGTCGTGCGCTTCCAGGGGCCGAAGTCGAACGGCATGCCGGAATTGCACAAGCTGACCACCGTGCTCGGCATTTTGCAGGATCGCGGCCAACGCGTGGCGCTGCTCACCGACGGCCGCATGTCCGGCGCCTCCGGCAAGGTGCCGGCCGCCATCCATGTGACGCCCGAGGCCGTCGACAACGGCCCGATCGGCCGCATCCGGAACGGCGACATGATCCGGCTGGATGCCACCCATGGCACGATCGAGGTTCTGGTGGATGCCGCCGCGTTTGCCGCCCGCCCGCAGGCCTCGGCCGATCTCTCCGGCAACGAATTCGGCATGGGCCGCGAACTCTTCGCTCCCTTCCGCGCCATTGCCGGACCGGCGG
>CBFGOD010000481.1:0-3351 GCA_965650295.1 uncultured Shinella sp.
TACCCGCCCATGCCGAGCGCGGACGCCGTGACATCGTGCAGACCGGCCATGACCGGCGTGCCGGCGACAAGCCCGGTCTGGCGCGCAGTCTCCGCCGTCACGCCGCCGACGATCTCGGTCGAGCCGGCCATCGGCGGCTGCCGCCCGGCGAGGCGGTCCAGCCCGAAAAGGCGGAAGGCGTCATCGGCATAGTCCTGCGTCAGGACGTTGGTGAAGGATGTGCTGGCTTCCGTCCGGTCGGTGCCGATCGTCCCGCACAGGCAAAAGCGCAGCCAGTCCTTCGCGGCGATGAAATGGGCGATGCGGGCATAGCGCTCGGGCTCGTGATCGCGGATCCAGCGCAGGATGGCGGAGGGCGCGGAGGCATGCGGTTTCTGGCCGGTCAGCGTCAGCGATTGCTCACCGATCTCGCTGTCGTTCCATGCATCGGCAATGGCATCGGCGCGCGTGTCGAGCGACACGATGGCATTGCCGAGCGGCCGTTGGTCACCGTCGAGCAGGTAGATGCCGTCGCCATGCGCCGTCGCGGCGATTGCCACGATATCGGAGGCCGGACGGCCGCAGGCGGCGACCGCTTCGCGGATGGCACCCGCCGTCGCGGCCCACAGGCCGTCCATGTCGCGCTCGACATGCTGGGGGACCGGAATGAGCTGGGGGACGCGGCGGCGGGCAATCGCCAGCACCGTTCCATCCGCATCGAAAATCACGGCCTTGGTCACCGTCAGGCCGCTGTCTATACCCATGATGCAGGGCATCGCTGTCTCCATTCTCAAGCGAGGGAGAAACGGCACCGGGCATCAAGGTATCCGCAACAGCGGAACCCTCAGCCGGACCGCTCTCCGTCCGCCACAATGACGTTGATCCCCTTCGAGCGCATGCGCGACAGGTGGGAGATCGGGATATCCTCGTCGACGATCACGGCGTCGAACTCTTCGAGCGTCGCGAAGTGATGCAGCGCGCGCCGTTCGAATTTGGTGTGGTCGGCCAGCAGCACGCGCTTCGACGAGCTTTCGAACATCGCCCGCTTGGTGGCGACCGTCTCGGGCGACTGGTGGTAGACCACGTCGTCGACGATGGCCGAAAGCGACATGAACACGGTGTCGGCGCGCAGCCGGCGGATTTCGTTGCTGGTGATGTGCCCCATGAAGGCATTGCACCAATGGTAAAACTGTCCCCCGAGACAGATGAGGTTGAGGTCAACAACCTCCTTCAGCTCGTTGATCAGGACGAGCGAGTTGGTGATGACCGTCAACGGCACCTTGGCCGGCAGGAAACGCGTCATCTCGTGCACGGTGGTGGCGTCATCCATGAAGATCGCCTGCCCCGGCTCGACGAACTGCATGGCGGCCTTGGCGATCGCCTTCTTCTCCTTGGCCTGCTTGGTCGCGCGGTAGGCATCGGAGGATTCGATCAGGCTGGTGGGGGCTGCCGAAACGATACCGCGCGTCTTGCGAAACAGGCCGCGGCTGACGAGGTCGTCGACATCGCGGTGCGCCGTCATCAGGCTGATGCCGAAGCGCTCGGTCAGATCCTCGATGCGGATGGAGCCCTCGGCGATCACAGTCTCGGCGATCATCTGACGCCGCACCAACTGGCGGGCATGCCGGCTGTCGCTCGGAAGCTCTTCCGAGAGCAAATCCTTGACGTCGACTTTCTTGTTCACGGGAGATCCTGCCATGCTTCGAGGTGAGAGCTTTCGTATCTCGTATCGGGCGGCAAGGAAAATGCCAAGCTGGGCCGGGAGGCCCCGGTCCGGAAGGTGGGAGCGCCCCCCGAAGAGGCGCTCCCGATATCGATTACTCGCTCAGAACGAAGGGAGCGGTGTACTTGTCGACATTGTCCTTGGTGATCAGCAGGCAATCGAAGAGCTGCTTTTCGGTATCGACACCGGTCGAGCCGTTCTTGATGACGTTGTCGGCCTGCTTGACGGCCGCTTCCGAGAACACGGCAACCGGCTGGAGGACGGTGTACTGTAGCTCGCCCGCCTTGATGGCAGCGACCGCGTCCGGCGAACCGTCGAAGCCGCCGACCTTGACCTGCTCGAGCTTGCCGGCTTCCTTGAGCGCTGCGATGGCGCCGAGGGCCATTTCGTCGTTGCCGCTGATCACGCCGATGATGTCCGGATTGGCCTGAAGCAGCGACTGCATCTTGGCGTGGCCCTTGGTGCGATCCCAGTCAGCCACTTCCTTACCGGACTTTTCAAGGTCCGGGTACTGCGTCAGCACGGTTTCGTAGCCGTTCGAACGCGTTGCGGCGTTGTTATCCGAGGGAGCGCCGAACAGTTCGACATACTTGCCCTTGTCGCCGACCGCTTCGACCCACTGCTGGGCACCAAGCGCTGCGCCCTGGGCGTTGTTCGAAACGAGCTGCGCCTTGGCAAGGCCTTCCTGGTTGATCTCGGCATTGACGAGAATGACCGGGATGCCGGCAGCAACGGCCTTCTTCACCGCGCCGACCGAACCATCGGCATTCGCCGGGTCGAGGATGATGGCGACCGACTTGTTGGTGATAGCGGTGTCTACGAGGTTGCTTTCGGTGTTGGTGTCACCCTTGTGGGCGCCGACATTGGCCGTGTAGCCGAGGCTTTCAGCGGTCTTCTTGGCAACTTCGCCTTCCGTGAACCAGTAGGGGTTCGACGGATCGTTGACGATGACGGTGATCAGGCCTTCAGCCCAGGCAGAGCTGAACAGCAGCGGCACGACGGCAGTTGCCGCGAAGAAGACTCGCATACCTTTTTTGAACATGGTCTCACTCCCTTTGTTGAGTTCGGTTACGCCGATTTTCGGCAATACTTTCCGCTCTCGGGCCACTGGATGGTCCGCCTCTCCCGATAGCAGTCAGTTGGTGTCGGTCGCCGCTGGTCTCAGCGGCGGCCGTATTTGACGCTGTTCAAGAGAACAGCGGTAACGATGACGGCGCCGGTGAAAACCGTCTGCCAGTAGGCCGAGACGCCGATGATCACGAGGCCATCCGAGAGGAAGCCGATCACGAAGGCGCCAAGCATGGTGCCGATGACCGTGCCGCGACCGCCCGTCAGCGCCGCGCCGCCGATGACGACGGCGGCAATCGCCGTCAGTTCATAGGTGGTGCCGGCGGTCGGGCCTGCGGAGGTCAACTGCGAGGAGAGAACGAGGCCGGCAACGGCGGCGCAGATGCCGGAGAGAACATAGACCGTGATCTTGACGCGCTTGACCGGGACACCCGACAGTTCTGCCGCACGCTCATTACCGCCCGACGAATAGAGCCAGCGACCGAAGGCGGTGCGGGCGAGCAGGATGTGGCAGGCGATGGCGAAGACGAAGAGCACGAGAACACCGATCGGCACGCCGGCCAGACGGTTGAAGCCGAGCC
>CBFGOD010000482.1:0-3350 GCA_965650295.1 uncultured Shinella sp.
CTCGGGCGCTGAAATCGGCGGCGCGTTCGGCGGCGAAAAGGAAACCGGCGGCGGCCGCGAATCCGGCTCCGACGCCTGGAAAGCCTATATGCGCCGCGCCACCAACACGGTGAACTACTCGAAGGCCCTGCCGCTCGCCCAGGGCGTCTCGTTTGACATCGAATAAGGCCGACATCGAGTAAACCGCCATGAACAACCAGACCAAGATCGAGGAGGCGGGCTTCAAGCCCGCCTCGCGTATCGCCGCCATCGGCGTTTCAAAGATTCTGCAGATCGGCGCCCGCGCTTCTGCCATGAAGAAGGAAGGCCTGCCGGTCATCATCCTCGGCGCCGGCGAGCCTGACTTCGACACGCCCGACAACGTCAAGGCCGCCGCCAAGGCCGCCATCGACCGGGGCGACACGAAATACACCGCCCTCGACGGCACCCCTGAGCTGAAGAAGGCGATCTCTGAAAAATTCCGCCGCGAAAACAACGTCGACTATGCAATCGACGAAGTCACCGTCGCGACGGGCGCCAAGCAGATCCTGTTCAACGCCTTCATGGCGACGGTCAATCCGGGCGACGAGGTGATCATCCCGACGCCCTACTGGACCTCCTATTCCGACATCGTGGAAATTTGCGGCGGCGTGCCGGTGCTGATCCCCTGCGATGCCGAGGCCGGCTTCCGCCTGAAGGCCGAGCAGCTGGAAAAGGCGATCACGCCGAAGACGCGCTGGGTACTGTTCAACTCGCCGTCCAACCCGTCGGGCGCCGCCTACAGCGAAGCCGACTACCGCCCGCTGCTCGACGTGCTGCTGAAGCACCCGCATGTCTGGCTGATGGTCGACGACATGTACGAACACATCGTCTATGACGGCTTCAAGTTCGTGACCCCCGTCGCGATCGAGCCGCGCCTGAAAAGCCGCGCGCTGACGATCAACGGCGTCTCCAAGGCCTATGCCATGACCGGCTGGCGTATCGGCTATGCCGGGGGCCCGAAGGCGTTGATCAAGGCCATGGCCGTGATCCAGAGCCAGGCGACCTCCTGCCCCTCCTCCGTCAGCCAGGCCGCGTCGGTCGAGGCCCTGAACGGTCCCCAGGACTTCCTGAAAGACCGCCAGGCAAGCTTCAAGCACCGCCGCGACCTCGTCGTCTCGGCGCTGAACGCCATTCCCGGCCTCGCCTGCCGCACCCCGGAAGGCGCCTTCTACACCTTCTCCGGCTGCGCCGGCGTGATCGGCAAGACGACCCCGAAGGGCAAGCGCATCGAAGCCGACAGCGACTTCACGGATTATCTCCTCGAAGACGCCAACGTCGCCGTCGTACCCGGCTCCGCCTTCGGCCTTTCCCCTTATTTCCGCATCTCCTACGCCACGTCTGAAGCGGAACTGACGGAAGCGCTGAAGCGCATCGCGGACGCCTGCGCCAAGCTCGCCTGAGTCAGCAAAAGACAATCCGGCAAAAGAAAAGGGGCCTCGAAAGAGGCCCCATTTTTATGTGTCCGCGCCTTCTGGCGTTCTCTGCTTCCCCGCAGCCTTGGGCCACGATGCGAAAACGCCCCGGTCTTTTCGGCCGGGGCGTCGAAGGTCTTTGACAGGATCAGGCGGCGTGGGCGCCGCGGTTTTCCTGGGCGTAGTAGTGACCGAAGCGGTTGGCGAGGAAAGCGTCGAGCGCGATTTCTTCCTGGCGGATGAAGCCTCTAGCGCGCAACGAGCCATCGGCCAGCATGTCGAGCACGGCGCAGATCGAGCCTGCGGTGGTGATCTGGATGGCGGAATGCAGGGCACCGGCGACCGGGGCGCTGTAAACCTTGTTGGCGTAGGTTTCCTGGATCAGGCGACCGTTCTTGCGGCCCGAAACGGTGACGAAGATGATGACGACTTCCTGCGTGGTGGTCGGCAGGGCGTTTTCGAAGATGTCCTTGAGGACTTCGCGGCGGTGACGCAGGCCGAGGTCGTTCAAGAGAGCCTTCATGATGGCGGCGTGGCCGGGGTAACGAATCGTGCGGTAGTTCAGCGTGCGAACCTTGCCCTTCAGCGTCTCGCAGAGCGTGCCGAGGCCGCCGGAGGTGTTGAAGGCTTCGTAGGTGACGCCGTCGAGCGAGAATTCTTCACGCTCTTCAAGGGCCGGAACCTCGATCAGCGCGCCTTCGACGATGGCTTCGCAGGGCTCGATATATTCGTTGATGACGCCGTCCGTGCTCCAGGTCAGGTTATAGTTCAGAGCATTGGAGGGGTACTGCGGCAGGGCGCCGACGCGCATGCGCACGCTGTCGAGCGTGTCGAAGCGGCTTGCGAGATCGTTGGCGACGATGGAGATGAAGCCCGGTGCCAGGCCGCACTGCGGAATGAAGGCCGTCTTGGCGTTTTCGGCGATGCGCTTGACCTGGCGGGTGGATTCGACGTCTTCCGTGAGGTCGAGATAGTGCACGCCGGCAGCGGCGGCGGCTTCGGCGATCGCGACCGTCAGGTGGTAGGGAGCGGCCGAGAGAACGGCGAACTTGCCGGTCAGAAGGGCTTTCATGGCGGCGGCATCGGCGATATCGACGACCTTGGTCGTGACGGCAGCGTGGCTCTCGATGGCGGCGAGTTGCTCTTCGGCACGATCCGCGACGGTGACGCGGTAATCCCCGCTATGAGCCAGCATGCGTGCGATGGTCGAGCCGATCTTGCCTGCGCCGATGACGACGATGTCCTTCATGTGATTTCCCTCCGGCATGAATTGATGCGCTTATTTTGAGAGGGATGACTGTCGATTTAAAGCGCCATATCTGGCATAATCAATCATCGATATCGGCAGAATGACGGTTAAAATGAGCATTTCGACGCTAGGCGCCAAGGATCGCGAGCTTCTTTCCATCCTCAGCGAAAACGCCCGCGAGCAGACCGCGACCATCGCCCGCAAGCTGGGCCTTTCCCGCACTACCGTGCAGGCGAAGATCGACCGGCTGGAACGGGACGGCGTCATCGCCGGCTACGGCGTAAAACTGTCGGACGCTTACGAGAGCGGCATGGTGAAGGCCCATGTCCTCATCACCATCGCGCCGAAAACGCTGGCCCGCATCACCACGGAGTTGCACGCCATCTCCGCCGTGCGCACCCTGCATTCGGTAAGCGGCAGCTTCGACCTGATCGCCGTGGTCGAGGCCGCCTCGATCGCCGAACTCGACCACCTGATCGACCGCATCGGCGCAATCGACGGCGTGGAACGCACGCTGTCGTCGATCATCCTGTCGACGCGGATACGGCGATAGGAACGGTAGTGGCACAGGTGCGAACGGTCCCAACAGAAGCGCAGCACCTCTCTTTCGTCCTCCTTATCTGTCGTTGCCTCTTGTCGTAGAGTAAGAGGTGGGCAGCGGACCTTGG
>CBFGOD010000483.1:0-3349 GCA_965650295.1 uncultured Shinella sp.
AGCTTCCTACTCACCTTCTCAAGGCTTTTTCCTCGATTTCTCCTTCGATGGGCGGAATTTGCGGCTACCCCCCTCTGCCCTGCCGGGCATCTCCTCCACAAGGAGGGAGATCGGCAGGGGGCGGGACCTTTGCTTCATCCGCGTTGCAAGGCGTTTTCCTCGATTTCCCCATTGATCGGTGGAGTTTGTTGCCACCCCCTCTGCCCTGCCGGGCATCTCCCCCGCAAGGGGGGAGATCGGCTGGGGGCGGGACCTTTGCCCGATCAGCAACGCCGGAGATGGGCAAAACGGTGCTCCATCCCATCTCCCTCCTTGTGGGGGAGATGCCCGGCAGGGCAGAGGGGGGTGTAGCCACCATGCTCGTCGCAGCTCGCAAATCGGTGAAAAAATCCCTGCAATCCCGGCATTCTCCTTGCACTTGCGGCCTTGTCATGCCAATCGCACGGGAACGAGGCGGCCCGGCCGCACCCCAGCCAAGCGTGGCACGATGGAGACCGAGAGCATGAGCCAGTCGGGAAAGAACGGTCTGACCTATAGCGATGCGGGCGTCGATATCGACGCGGGCAACCTGATGGTCGAGAAGATCAAGCCGGCCGTGCGCTCGACGCGCCGCCCCGGCGCGGATGGCGAGATCGGCGGCTTCGGCGGCCTGTTCGACCTGAAGGCCGCCGGCTTCAAGGATCCGGTTCTGGTCGCGGCAAACGACGGCGTCGGCACCAAGCTGAAGATCGCCATCGACGCGGACCGTCATGACACCGTCGGCATCGACCTCGTCGCCATGTGCGTCAACGACCTCGTGGTGCAGGGCGCCGAGCCGCTCTTCTTCCTCGACTATTTCGCCACCGGCAAGCTCGACCCGGATCAGGGTGCCGCCATCGTGCAGGGCATCGCCGAAGGCTGCCGCCAGGCCGGCTGCGCGCTGATCGGCGGCGAGACCGCCGAAATGCCCGGCATGTATTCGCATGGCGACTACGACCTCGCGGGCTTCGCCGTGGGCGCGGCCGAGCGCGGCCAGCTGCTGCCGGCGGGCGACATTGCCGAAGGCGACGTCATCCTCGGCCTCGCCTCCTCGGGCGTGCATTCCAACGGCTATTCGCTGGTGCGCAAGATCGTCACGCTCTCAGGCCTCGCCTGGGATGCGCCGGCCCCCTTCGAAGCCGGCAAGACGCTGGGCGAAGCCCTGCTGACGCCGACGAAGATCTATGTGAAGCAGCTCCTGAAGGCGATCCGCGAGACGGGTTCCATCAAGGCGCTGGCGCATATCACAGGCGGCGGCTTCCCGGAGAACATTCCGCGCGTGCTGCCCAAGCACCTCGCCGCCGAGATCGATCTCGACGCCGTCAAGGCGCCGGCCGTGTTCTCCTGGCTTGCCAGGACCGGCGGCGTGGAAGCCAAGGAAATGCTGCGCACCTTCAACTGCGGCGTCGGCATGATCGCCGTCGTACCGGCCGAAAAGGCCGATGAAGTCGCCGCCGTGCTGACCGGCGAAGGCGAGAGCGTGTTCCGCCTCGGCCGCATGGTCGCTCGCGAAGAAGGTGCCGCCGGCACGATCTACAAGGGCACGCTCGCCCTATGACGAGCCCGGCCCGCAAGCGCGTCGTCGCCTTCATTTCCGGCGGCGGCTCCAACATGCTGGCTCTGGCGAAGGCCGCCGAGGCGCCGGATTTCCCGGCCGAGATCGTCGCCGTCTTCTCCGACAAGGCCGATGCCGGCGGGCTCGCCAAGGCCGAATCCCTGGGCATTCCGACCCGCACCTTCCTGCGCAAGGATTTTGCCGGCAAGGACGCGCATGAGGCGGCGATCCTCGCGGCACTTGCGGACTATCGTCCCGATCTTCTCTGCCTTGCAGGCTACATGCGCCTCCTCAGCGCGGATTTCATCCGCCCCTATGAGGGCCGCATCCTCAACATCCACCCTTCCCTGCTGCCGCTCTTTCCCGGCCTGCATACGCATCAGCGCGCCATCGACGCCGGCATGCGGGTTTCCGGCTGCACGGTGCATCTCGTCGATGCCGGCATGGACGAAGGGCCGATCCTGGCGCAGGCCGTCGTGCCGATCCTCGACGGCGATACGGCCGACAGCCTCGCGGCACGCGTGCTGGTGCAGGAACATGCGCTCTATCGCCGGGTGCTTGCCGGCTTTGCCGCCGGCACGCTGCCCGGCGGCACCGATCCGGCGCAGAGCGTGCTTTCGCTCGGCTGAGATTTTACACCGGAGCGAATTCGCTGCGGTTCAGCATCAGCCATTGCAGGAGCATGATCGTCTTGGCATCGACGATGACGCCGGAGGCGATCAGGCCGTAGGCTTCGTCGATCGGCATTTCGACGATCTCGATATCCTCTCCCTCATCCTCGACGCCGCCGCCCTTGCCGTCGCGCTTTCCCGCATCGATATGGGCGGCGAAGCAGTGGACATGCTCGGTGAGCGTGCCGGAGCTGGAATACATGTTGAAGAGGTGGCGCAGGTCGCGCACCGCGTAGCCGGTCTCCTCCATGGCCTCGCGGGCAATGGCGTCCTGCGGGCTGTCGTCGTCGAGCAGGCCGGCCGGCGTTTCGAGCAGGAAGCCATCCGGATGGCCGCCGAAAAAGGCGCCGGGACGGAACTGGCGCACGAGGATGACCGACTGCCTGACGGGATCGACGAGCAGGATGGTGGCGGCCGCACCATGGTCGTGCACCTCGCGGTCGAGAAACTCGACGCGGCCATCGGCACGGGTCTGTTCGAGCACCACCGTCTGCAGGTGGATGAAGCGTTTCCACACCGTCTTCTGATCGACGATGCGGATGGCGGACGAAGCGGGAGCCGTCATGAAAAATCCTTGCTGAACATCAGGTCGTCTTGCGCAGCCAGACGCGGTTGTCGTGGAAGGCCGCGCCGCCATAGGGCGCGACGGGATCGGCACCGGTCAGCACGTTGATGCCCTCGCCGTCGAGATGGGCGGAATTCGGCCAGATGCCTTCGGCGATCAGCACGCCGGGCTTCACGCCGTCGCTCACCTTGGCGTGCAGGCGGATGTCGCCCCTGACATTGCCGAGCTGCACGACATCGCCATCGACGATTTCATGCGCCGCCGCATCCTCGGGATGGATCATCACCTCCGGCCGGCCCTCGCGCTCGAGCGAGCCCTTGGTCTCGGTGAAGGAAGAATTGAGGAACGTGCGGGCCGGCGAGGTGCCGAGGCGGAACGGGTGCGCCCCGTCCGCCACTTCGATGACCGTCACATAGTCGGGGAACGTCGGCAGGTCCTCATGCGGACCGAAAGCGCCGAGCACTTTCGGCGGTTTGTTGGGGGCCGGCGTGTTCGTCCAGTCGGGGCGGAAGCGGAATTTTCCGTCCGGGAAGCCAAAGC
>CBFGOD010000484.1:0-3341 GCA_965650295.1 uncultured Shinella sp.
CAGGCGCGAGAAGCTGCCCTTCCAGATGACGGCGTCGATGCGCGCCTTGTCGGCCTTCAGCGAGAAATAGGCATGTCCCGAGGAATGCTGGCCGCGATAGCCGGAAATCTCGCCGCGCACGCGCACCTGGTCGAAGGCCTGCTCGATGGTGCGCTTGATGGAGCCGGACAGGTCCGACACCGAATATTCGGTGAGGTTGGTCGGCGAATCAGTGTCGGAAAAGAAGCTCATGGATCAAGTGTAGTGCGTTTGGCGCGGCAGGACAGGGTGGAGCGGACGGCATCCCCAGCGCTGTTGCAGGTATCATGTGCCTTCGAAATGTGCCCGCGTCTCGGCATCGGCCGGGAAGAAGCTCTCGATCAGCACGCCCTGCACCAGCGCATCCTGCGCCGAGCCGAAGGAGGTGAGCGTGGTGATCCAGTTGAAGCGCTTGGTGCCGATCTTCATCTCGATGGGCAGGATCGGCAGGCGGTCGCCCTCCGGGAAGGTCTCGAGCGCCGCCTTGATATCGTCCTGAGCGGCGAGCCGCTCGATGCGCGTGAGGAGCGGGCTGCGCGGCCCCTGCAGCCAGGCCTCCGCGCGGATGCGGTGCACGAGATCGGCAGCCGATTGCGCCCAGTTGACGACGATGGAGCGCAAAGGCGTCGGGCCGAGATAGGCATCGAGGAAATTGTCTCCGGGGGAGACGGCAATGCCCGCCATGCCGGCGAGCCCGAGAAACGCCTGGTTGGCGGTGAGCACATTGTATTCGTGATCGAAGACCACGCCCGGATAGGGATCGTGCCGGCCGAGGATGAGGCCGATCGCCTCGGCGACGGCGGCGGGTACGGAGGCGAGGCTTCTGGCCGGCGCCGTGCCGAAGCGCGGGCGAAAACCGGCGGCGGAAAACAGCAGGCCCTGATCGCGCGCGGGAATGTCGAGCACGGCGGAGAGACGGAGGATCATGCCTTCCGAGGGGCGCGAGCGGCCGGTTTCGAGAAAGGAGAGGTGGCGCGAGGAAATACCGGCCTCGTTTGCCAGTTCCAGCTGGCTCATGCGCCGGTGGCTGCGCCATTCCTTCAGGTGTTCGCCGAATTCCATCTCTGTCTCCCTTGATTGCCCACGCACTCAACACGAGACGGGACATGATTTCCATTACCTCTGACGTAATTGGTTTGCCGCACGGCGACCGGCAGGATGGCCTCATCGAAACGAAAGGAGCCCACCATGTTCGCCACCTTCAACCGCAATCTGCTGAAATCCATCATGCTCTTCGACGGCGTCTTCTCACTTGCCGCCGCCGGTCTGCTTTTTGCCTTTGCCGGCCCGATCAGCAGCCTCGTCGGTCCGCTCGTTACGCCCGGCATTCTCCTGGCCTTTGCCGTCTTCTTCGTCTTCTGGGGCGCCTTTCACCTTGCCGTCGGCCGGCAGGCGCAGCCGTCACCCGCCGCCGTGCGCTTCGTCATGATCGGTGATGCGCTCTGGGTGCTCGGCAGCGTCGCCGTGCTCGTTCTCGGACATGGCAGCCTGACGGCGGTCGGCATGGGCCTCATCGCTGTCGCCGCCGTCGCGGTCGCCGATATCCTGCTGATCAAGCAGATCGGCCTCGGCCGCCAGCGCAAGGCCCTGCTCGCCTGACGCATCCTTGGCCCCGCAATCCGCTCCTGCGAATCGGCCGGGGCGGATTTGCATTTTGGGCGAAAACCTACCCCGCGGGAGAGATTTCCCTTGCCGGAAAAATGCACTACCGTCCCGGCCTTAAAACAATGGGGACTTTTCATGCGCGTTATTTTT
This sequence comes from uncultured Shinella sp., assembly GCA_965650295.1. GTDB lineage: Bacteria > Pseudomonadota > Alphaproteobacteria > Rhizobiales > Rhizobiaceae > Shinella. The sequence goes on from CBFGOD010000484.1 coordinate 1,774, forward strand.
TCCGAGGACCACAAGCTCAGGAACGCTCGCAGCGAGCTTTACGGCGGCGAACTCGTGCCGCCCTTCGAGGCACCGTTCCGGGCCGAGTGGATACTGGCTGCGGTGAAGGATGCCGGTTTTACCGACATTGCAGCACCCGAGCGCCACGGTCTCGAAACCGCGCATAAGGTGCATGACGCGGGCTACCTGTCCTTCCTCCAGACGGCGTGGGACCAGTGGAAGGCTGCGGGTTATAACGGCGAGGCGATCGCCACGTCCTTCCCTGTGCGCCGCACCTCGCCGCGCATCCCGACCCAGATCGACGGCCTGCTCGGCTACTATTGCAACGCTGCGGAAACGGCGATCTCGCCCGGCACCTGGGAGGCGGCGCTCTCCTCCATGCAGACGGCGCTGACGGCGGCCGATATCGTCGCCGGCGGCGCAAAATCCGCCTTCGCGCTCTGCCGTCCGCCGGGCCACCATGCCGGCATCGACAGTTTCGGCGGCTATTGCTTCATCAACAACGCCGCCGTCGCCGCCCAGCGCTTCCTCGACAAGGGGGCGAAGAAGGTCGCGATCCTCGACGTCGATTTCCATCACGGCAACGGCACGCAGGATATCTTCTACGAGCGCGACGACGTCTACTTCGCCTCGCTGCATGGCGATCCGGCCGAGGCCTTCCCGCATTTCCTGGGTTATGCCGAGGAAACCGGCAAGGGTGCGGGTGCCGGCACCACGCAGAACTATCCGATGCCGCCGGGCACGCCCTATTCCGTCTGGGAGGCGGCGCTGAAGGATTCGCTGAAGCGCATCGAAGCCTTCGGCGCGGAGGTGATCGTGCTCTCGCTCGGCGTCGATACGTTCGAGGAGGACCCGATCTCCTTCTTCAAGCTGACCTCGCCGGATTACATCACGATGGGCAAGGTCATCGCGGCGAGCGGCCTGCCGGTGCTCGTCTGCATGGAAGGCGGCTACGGCGTGCCGCAGATCGGCCTCAACGTCGCCAACACGCTGAAGGGCATTGCGGGTTAGGGGTCTTGCATCAATTTTCCTGAAGCAAGGCGTCACGATTATCCATTTGTCTGATGGCAGACCCTCCCCTACAGTGCCGCGCGTCACGAAGTGGCGCGCAAGGTCACTGTAGTCTTTTGAATTTCAACACAAATCCCGAAATCGCCTGCGATTTCGGGATTTGTGTTGGGGGACTGGGTGCCCTAGGGGAGGAATTCTTATGGCAGATCAACAGGCGACGGCCGGCGGCGGCGGTCTCTCGGGCTCGGGCAATGCGGGGCTCTTCACGGGCATCCTGCTGTGCTTCGGCTCCATGTCGAGCATCCAGTTCGGCTCGGCCTTTTCGGCGACGGCGATCCATGCCTTCGGCCCCTCGACCACGACCTTCCTGCGCCTCGTCATGGCCGCCGTCATCCTCGCGCTGATCGTGCGCCCGCCGATGCGCTCCTACAGCCGCGAACAGTGGAAGAGCGCCGCGCTGCTTGGCGCCACCATGGCGGCGATGACGCTGTGTTTCTTCGCGCCGATCGCCCGCATTCCGCTCGGCCTTGCCGTGGCCATCGAATTCCTCGGGCCGC
>CBFGOD010000485.1:0-3324 GCA_965650295.1 uncultured Shinella sp.
CTAGCTCAGTGGTAGAGCGCCGGACGAGAAGCCCGGAGGTCGCGGGTTCGATTCCCGTTGTCTGCTCCATTGGATAGCTCAGTGGTAGAGCATCAGATTGTTACTCTGACTGTGAAAGGTTCGAATCCTTTTCCAAACAGCCTTCCAAGCTGTCTCTTATCCGGTCCGGGGACCGGACTGCGGACGGCAGACCGGGGTGGGGCCGCAAGGTCTCTCTTCGGGAAGCCCGACGCCGGATGTTTGCGGTCCGGTTGCCGGTGACGATCAAGCCGCCTTTCGGCCAGCGATGGAGCCGCGCTCCAAAGCCCGCCGCAAGGCTGCACGGTCCTCTCCCGGAAGCCCGCCGACGATGGCCGTCAGCCGGTTCCCGGATCATCGCATTCGCATGCCCCGCCCGCAGGTTTCCCGGGCGATCAGAGGTTTCAAGGAAACTGGCGGCGAAAATGCTGCCGATGAAACAGCAACCCTAGCGAAAGGACAATCGGTTCGTGACGTAGCGTATGACCGAAGGAGCAAGACCCATGACGATGTTTCTCGATATGATTTTGGGGCGCAAGCGCGTCCTCGTGAAGGCCAACGAGCGGGTGCTCGCCCTCTACAAGGGCGCGGTTCTCGGCATTTTCGGCGCGGGCGAACACAGCCTGCCGAACCGCCGCGGGCTGCTCGAGCTTGAGCGTCACGACATGAACCGGCCGGTTTTCGCGTCGGCCTACGAGAAGCCGTTGTTCGATGGTCTGCCGGAGGTCGCACAGCGTGAACTGACGGTCATCCGCACCACGGCCCGGGAAATCTCGGTCGTCGAGCGGGACGGCGAGCTCTACACGGTGCTGGCGCCGAACCAGAAGCTCGTGGTCTGGAACGCTGCCGGCCCGTGGACCGAGACGCGTGTCGACCTGACGGAGCGGCTCGACATCGACCCGGAGCTGATGCGCCGGCTGACGCGCGCCCGTCGCACGGAGCTGACCACCGCCTTCCTCGTGAACGACGGTCAGGTCGGTCTGCTCTTCGTCGACGGAACGCATCAGCGCATGCTGGAGCCGGGCATGCACGCCTTCTGGAATGTCGGCAAGACGATCCAGGTGCGTGTGGTGGACCTGAAGCGCCAGTCGCTCGACGTGACCGGTCAGGAATTGCTCACCCGTGACAAGGTCACGATCCGGGTGAACATTTCCGCCGAATACCGCGTCGTTGATCCGCTGAAGGCGGTGTCTGATGTGAAGGACTTCGCAGATGCCCTGTACCGGGCATTGCAGTTCGCCTTCCGCCAGACGCTCGGTACGCTGACGCTCGACCAGATCCTGGAACGCAAGGTGACGGTCAATGCGGAAGCCGCCGAGAAGGTGCGCGCCGACATGGCCGCCATCGGGGTCGAGGTCTCGGCCATCGAGCTCAAGGACGTGATCCTGCCGGGTGAGATGCGCGATATCCTGAACCAGGTGGTCGCAGCTGAAAAGCAGGCCGAGGCCAACGTCATCCGCCGCCGCGAGGAAACGAACGCCACCCGTTCGCTCCTCAACACGGCGAAGGTGATGGCCGAAAACCCGGTCATGCTGCGGCTGAAGGAGCTGGAGGCTCTCGAAGCCATTGCCGGCAAGGTCGAGCGCCTGACCATCCACAACGGGACGGCAGGCCTGATGAACGACCTCGTGCAGCTGCGCGACAAGTAAGGGATCGCCCGGTCAAAGACCGGGCGGTCTCGTTTTCAGCCCTATCATCTCCGTGGATAGCCTTTCGTCTCCCTCGCCAAGCTGCCTGCGCAATGCTTTCATGGCATGGGAAAGGGCCGATGCATGATCACTGTTCGCAATGCCCGTGGGGATGACGTTCCGGAACTCGTCGAGATCGGCGTGAGAGCCTGGGGACAGGCCGTCGTCGGCGTCGTCGATCTTCAGGTGCGCAGCGAACATGCCCGCAATGCCTTCCAGCAGTTTCTTGCCGAAAAGTGGCTGCGGGTCAGCGTCGTCGAGAGTGAGGGCGTGCTGGCCGGCTGGGCCTCGCGCGAGGCACTGGACGACGAGATCAGCGATCTCTGGGTCGATCCGCCCCAGCAGAAGAAAGGACTTGGTTCCGCTCTCCTTGCCGCCATGGAAGCGGAAATCGTCGCCGCGGGCTTCGAGGCGGCACGGCTCCAGACCCATGCCCGCAACACGGCCGCCGTCGGCTTCTTCCAGAAGCACGGCTATTCGGTGAACTGGCTTTCGGTCGATTATTCCGAACGTCTCGACCGCGACGTGGAATCGGTCGGCCTGCGTCGGCAGCTCGTGGCCGACGAGCCTATCGGCTACGGACCGGGCGGGTTTTAGAGGAGGCGCGGCTCTCGCCACGCCTCCCGTCTCTCATTGCCCATATTCACTGATTGTCGAGCTGCGACCGCACCAGAACCAGGCCGCGCTGCGTGATGCGATAAGGCCTGCCGCCGGAGGAGGCGATGCAGCGCCGGCGCTTCAATTTGCGGAAGAGCTCCAGGTCGAGACCGCCGGCACGCCAGCCGTCCCGCGTGATGCAGGCGACGGTGATGATCTTGCGGTTGTCGTCTTTTTCGATATCGATCCTGCCGCCCTGGGCGAGCAGGTGAAGAATGCGCTGTTCGGCGCGCGAAATGTCCATTGTCTTGAGTGTCCGTCGGGCGTTCGAATGAACGCGAAAAAACGATCCGCCACCGACAGGTGGCAGGGTTCAGCGTTTTTTCGACCCTGCGCGCAAGCGTGATGCGGGCAGGGCCCTCAGCAGGTCTCAGACGAGTTGGACATCAAAACTCCATTTACGGATGCCCCGAAATAGTCGGGGAATCCGTAAAGGTCAATGCGCTGGCCAGATCAGCGAGTGGTGCAGGAAGACGGCAGTTTTCACGCCATTGGCCGAGGCGAGCGAGATATTGGCGGCGCCGAGCGCGATGTCGCCGGCTGCGTAGAGGCCGGGCAGTGAGGTCTGGCCCATATCGTCGGTGTGCAGAATGTTTCCGATGGGCGTTTCCTTCAATTTCAGGCCGCGATCATTCGGGATTGTGCTGCGCACCCGCGCTTCGGGTGCAACGAACAACGCCTTGACGAGGGTGGGAATGCCGGGGCCGGTCTCGACGGACAGTAGGCCGCCGGGACCATCCGAAATGGCGGTCACGCGGCCGGGGCGGAGTTTCACATTGCGCGCCTCGAGCACGGCCAGATCCTTTTCGTCCGGCTCCGGGACTTCGTTGGTGAACAGCGTGACATTGCCCCAATCGGCGACGACCGCCGCAAAACGCGCGGCCTCGGAGGTGCGTGCCAGTACGCCGACCGGCCCGCCGCCGACTTCGTAGCCGTGGCAATAGGGGCAATGCAGCACCGT
>CBFGOD010000486.1:0-3317 GCA_965650295.1 uncultured Shinella sp.
TTCACGCGCTGGTTTCGCCGGGCACGTGTTTTACTGTTTATTGGGTGGGGGGCCGCCCGCCGGACGCGGTTTTGAAGCCAAATGAGCAGAGCAGGAACCATGGCACGCACGCGCGCAGTCGATTTCGAGGAAAAACAGCGTGGCATTCTGTCGAGTGCCGCGGCGGTGTTCGCCGAGATGGGCATGGAAAAGGCGTCCATGTCGCAGATCGCCTCGCACAGCAATGTCTCCAAGGCCCTGCTTTATCACTACTATCCGAGCAAGGACGCTCTGATCTTCGACATCGTGCGCACGCATCTTTCGGAACTTGAAAGCGCCATCGAAGCCGCCGACCAGCCGGATATCGCTCCGCAGGCGCGGCTGCGCCTGCTGGTGAAAGCGGTTCTGGCCAACTACGAAGGCCGCGACAACGAACACAAGGTGCAGCTCAACGGCACCAGCGCGCTCTCGCCCGAACAGCTCTCCGAATTGCAGGCCATCGAGCGACGGATCGTCAAGCGCTTCTCCGGCGTCATCCGCGACATCAATCCCGATCTCAACAAGGATCGCCCGCTCTTGATGCCCGTCACCATGTCGCTCTTCGGCATGATGAACTGGGTCTATATGTGGTTCCGCCCCAACGGGCCGGTGACGCGCGATGAATATGCCGATATCGCCACGACGCTGATCCTCGAGGGCGTCAAGGCCGTAACCTGAGTTTGTATTCCACGTCCATCGTCATCGATCACGCCGAGCCGCCTCATCATCCTTTCCGGTTTTCCTGCCAAAGACAAAAAGAAACGGCGGAGCCAAGCCCCGCCGTTCCCTTTGAAATCATGCACGAAAACTATTCGCGTTCGCCCGTGAAATTCAGCAGCAACTGGAAGATGTTGACGAAATTCAGGTAGAGCGAGAGCGCGCCGAACACAGCCATCTTCTGGCGCGATTCCTGGTCGATGTTCTCGGCATACTGTTCCTTGATGTTCTGGGTATCCCAGGCAGTCAGGCCGACGAAGACGACGATGCCGATCACGGAAATCGCGAACTGCAGCGCGCTCGAGCCGAGGAAGATGTTGACGATCGAGGCGATGACGACGCCGATCAGGCCCATCATCAAGAATGAGCCGACCTTCGACAGGTCACGCTTCGTCACATAGCCGTAGAGGCTGGTCGCGCCGAACATCGTGGCGGCGATGAAGAAGGTGCGCGCGATGCTCATGCCGGTGAAGACGAGGAACACCGAGGCGAGCGACAGGCCCATGACGGCGCAGAAGGCCCAGAAGGTCATCTGTGCGGTGCTGGCCGACATCGTCTGGATCTTGAACGAGAAGAAGAAGACGAAGGCGAGAGGGGCGAGCATCACCACCCACTTGAGCGGGGAGGAGAAGATCGGAACGTAGAGCGCCGGCGTCGAGCCGACGATGAAGGCGACGAGGCCGGTGATGACGAGGCCGGCGCCCATGTAATTGTAAACGCGCAGCATGTGCTGGCGCAGGCCCTCGTCGAAGAGGGCGGCCGACTGCGCCTGCGCGCCATAGCCAAATCGCTGTTGTACGGGTTCCATCTGAAATCTCCTTCTGGAAACGGTTGATCAGTAGAGCGTGCGGGAGAGGTCCCGCGCGGTTTCGGCCAGGTCGTCGGCCTTGCGGCTTTCCGACACCAGCGCATAGGCGACATCGCCGATCTGCCAATAGGCAGCGCGGGCATTGTCGGCGTGGAAGAGCAGCACATGCTGCACGGCAAACGAGCCGGGGCGCACGGCAAAGAGCGACAGGCGCTCGTCCTTGCGGGGCTCCAGCACCAGCTCGACGCTCGGGCCGAAGGCCGAGGGGAAGACCTGCGTATCGACGACGCCCCAGCCCTTCGGCAAATCCGGCAGCACGATCGCAGTCGCAGAACGGATTTCGGCGGGATCGAAGCTTTCCGTCTCCGGCTGCGATGCCATGGAATCGCGCAGGAGCGTGGTCTTGTGCGCCCGCACCGCCTCCTCCACGAAGGCCGGAGGCGGCGTCGATGCCACCACCTCGGTTGCGCCGAAGGGACCGAAGGCTGCATGAGCAATCCAGCCGGCGGCGACGAACAGCGCGATGGTGGCGGCGCGGCGCAGGAAGCCGAAGACGCGGCGGCGCGACAGCGCGCGCTCAAGCAGGCGCGCGGCCTCGCGGGTTTCCTGCCGCGTTACGGTGCGGTGGTCGGCCAGTGCCAGGCGCAATTCGTCGCACACACGCAGGTCCTTCATGATCTGGGCGGCGGTATCGGGCCGTTCGGAAAGATAGGCTTCCACCTCGATGCGCCGGCCGACGGCAAGCTGGTCGTCGACATAGGCGTTGAGATCGGCCTCGAGAATGGGATCATTGCTTGTCATCGCCAGTGCCTCCGACGATTCTGAGATGGGTGACGGTCGCGGCCGGGCCGCTCTGTTCGAAAGTGCGCAGCCGCTCGCGGGCACGGGCGACGCGCGACATCAGCGTGCCCACCGGGATCTTCAGCGTATCGGCCGCCTCCTGATAGGAAAGCTCTTCGATGGCGACGAGATGCAGTGCCGCACGCTGGTCTTCCGGCAGGCCGAAAAAGGCGTCACGCAGCTGCGTCAGCCGCACCGAATGATCCTGGTTCGCCGGCATCGCGCGTTCGGCGAGCTCAGCCGCCGCATCGTGGCGACGCTCCAGCGAGCGGCGCTGGCGCAGGCGGTCGATATGCGCATTGTGCAGGATCGACATCAGCCAGTTGCGCACATTGGCGCCGGTGCGGAAGCTCGATTGCCGCTCATAGGCTTTCACCAGGGCATCGTGCACGAGATCTTCCGCCTCGTCCGGATTGCGGACGAGCGACAGGGCATAGCGCCTGAGCGCCGCAAGCTGTCCGATCACGTTGAAGCCGGGTGTCTTTCCGTTCATGACCCAATATACGAAAGCTGTGCGGCGCTCATTCCATCGTCACGGCAAAAAAATCAGAGCCATTGCAGGACCGCTGCCGCGAGGACGATGTAGCGGCCGAATTTTGCGATGATGACGACCAGGAGAAAGCGAGGGAAAGGCTCGCGCATGATGCCGGCGGCCAAAGTCAGGGGATCGCCGACGATGGGCATCCAGCTCGCCAGCAGGCTCCACCAGCCGTAGCGGCGATACCAGTACCCGGCGCGCTCCAGGCTTTTGGCACTGACGGGAAACCAGCGCGCCTCGCGGTAACGCTCGATGCCACGCCCCAAGAGCCAGTTCACCACGGAACCGAGCACATTGCCGGTGCCGGCGACGAGAATGAGCAGGCTAGGCGAATAGTGGCCGATGGCCAGCAGGCTGGCGAGCACGGCCTCGGACTGCGCGGGGATGAGGGTTGCG
>CBFGOD010000487.1:0-3312 GCA_965650295.1 uncultured Shinella sp.
GGCGAAGGAGAAGACCACGGCGACCATGAACCCGGCGACGACGACGCGGCGCGCGATGCGCGGGCCGAACTGGCGGTTGGTGAGGTCGGTGATGAGGAAGGCGACCGGATAGGTGAAGGCACCATAGGTCAGGAGGTCGCCGAGATTGATACCCAGCAGCTCGCCCGAAAGCGGATACTGCACGAGCACGTTGGAGGCGACGACGACGGCCGTCATCAGGAGGACGTAAAGAAGGGTAATGCGGTTCGCTAGCATTTTTTTATCCTGGGTGATGCCACCAGTTGGAGTGCTCTGGACAATTTCGAGGCAATGCCGCGCCTGAAATTGCGTGATATGTGCGCAAAGCATTGAGGCCTGCCCGGAACCCGGTCAAGCCTCAATGAAAACGATCTGGCTTAGTGCCTGAAATCAGGCAGCGACAGCAGCAGCGGTCTTCTTGGCGATCTGGCGGCGCAGCAGACGAGCGCGCATCGACAGTTCGTTTTCGTCAGCCTTCAGGAGGAAGGCATCGAGACCACCGCGGTGCTCGACGGAACGCAGAGCAGCAGCGGAAACGCGAAGACGGAAACGCTGGCCGAGGGCGTCGGAAATCAGCGTGACACTGCACAGGTTCGGCAGGAACCGGCGCTTCGTCTTGTTGTTTGCGTGGCTCACATTGTTGCCCGACTGGACGCCCTTGCCGGTCAATTCGCAACTACGGGACATGGTACACCTATTTTTTCTTGGTTCTGGACAATACGTTTCCGGCACCGAAACCGGCCGCAGTCCATCTGGCCTTTTTGAGAAGTCGCGGTTCTATAGTCACACTCGCCAGCGGCGTCAAGCCAAACCTGCCGTTCAGCCTGAATTCAGTTGCCAAAAGCCATGATTTGCAGGCAATAGCAACGAGATCGGGATTGGGCCGCGGCGTAGAATCGCCGCAATGGCCGATTAGGCGGAGCGTCTCAATGGGAGTCGTCAGGATGAACGGGCGGAGTTGGATTGCTGGTGCAGCTGTGTCACTTGCCCTCATGACGGTTACCGCGCCGGCCTCTTCGGCCGAAGTCGAACACCGTACCGACTACAGCATCCGCCTCTCCGGCCTGCCGGTTGCGACGGCTACTTTCCGGTCGCAGTTCAATGGTGACCGCTACAAGATTTCCGGCAGCCTGCAATCGGCAGGTCTCGCCGATATCTTTTCCAGCACGCACGGCTCGACATCCGTCTCCGGCGTCGTCAGCCGCGGCCGGCTGCATGCCACCAGCTACAGCGTCGATTACCGGAGCGGCAAGCGCAGCCGCGCCATCGACGTCACCTTCCGCAACGGCAATGTCATCACCGCCAGCATGACGCCGCCGCGCAAGAAGCCGAAGAACTGGGTCGCCGTTTCCAAGGCCGACCTGCGTGCGGTTCTCGATCCGATTTCCGGCCTCATCATTCCCGCCAGCGGCCGCGTCTGCCCCAAGACGCTGCCGATCTTCGACGGTGAATCCCGCATGGACCTGAAGCTCAGCTCCAAGGGCACCAGACCCTATTCCACCAAGGGCTTCGAGGGTGACGCCGTTGTCTGCGGCCTGCGCTTCGTGCCGAAATCCGGCTACCGCAAGGGCCGCGACGATGTGGAATATCTGCGCAAGCTGAGCACGATGGAAATCTGGTTTGCCAAGTCAGACGGGGCAAATGTATATGCTCCCGTCTATGTGAAGATTCCGACCTCGCTCGGCCCTGTCACCGTCTCGGCCACGCGCTTCGGCGAATGACATTGCCCCAAGGGGTCGCGCCCCCTTGGAGTGACCGGCCTTGAAGACGCGTGCAACCCTGATCGGCTTTACGGCGATCCTCATGTGGGCGCTGCTCGCGCTCTTCACCGCCGCCTCCGGAAAGATGCCGCCGTTCCAACTTTCGGCCATCTGCTTCCTGATCGGCAGCCTGCCCGGCCTTTTCGTGCTGGCGACCCGGCCCGAGCGCATCGCAAAGCTCAGGCAGCCGGCAAAGGTCTGGCTCACCGGCATCCTCGGCCTGTTCGGCTATCACTTCCTCTACTTCACGGCACTGCGCAACGCGCCGGCCGTCGAGGCGAGCCTGATCGCCTATCTCTGGCCGCTGCTCATCGTCACCGGCTCGGCGCTTTTGCCCGGCGAGACGCTGAAATGGAACCACGTCGTCGGCACATTGCTCGGCCTTGGCGGCACCGCACTCATCGTCGGCCGCAACGGTTTCGATTTCGACAGCGCCTATCTCATCGGCTATGGCGCGGCCTTCCTCTGCGCCTTCACCTGGGCCGGCTATTCGCTCGCCACGCGGCGCTTCGAGGCCGCTTCGACGGATGTCGTGACCGGCTTCTGCCTCGCCACCGCGATCCTCTCGCTCATCTGCCATCTGATGCTGGAAACCACCGTGTGGCCGCAGACCGGCTTCGAATGGCTCGCCGTCGCCGGCCTCGGCCTGCTGCCGGTGGGTGCCGCCTTCTATGTCTGGGATTTCGGTGTGAAGAACGGCGATATCCAGATTCTCGGGGCCGCAAGCTATGCCGCACCGCTGCTTTCAACGCTGGTGCTGATCCTCAGCGGCTTTGCCGAACCGTCCTGGAGCATCGGTCTTGCCTGCCTGCTCGTCACCGGCGGCGCGGTGCTCGCCGCCAAGGACATGATCTTTCGCAGACGCGCCGTGGCGGCCTGAACCTCAGAAGCGGTCTTTTCGTGCCCGGATCTCGGCAAAGACATCCGCATCGCTTGCGGTCTTCATGCCAAGATGATGGCGAATTGCCGGATCGGCGGCGCGCAGGAACGGATTGGTTGCCTTTTCAACACCGATCGTCGTCGGCGCGGTGAAGCTCCCGGCGGCACGCCGCTTCTCGATTTCCGCGACGCGGCTTGCCAGCGCGGCATTATCGGGATCGATCGTCAGGGCAAAGCGGGCGTTGGACAGCGTGTATTCGTGCCCGAAATAGACCGTCGTATCATCAGGCAGCTTTGCCAGGCGGCTCAATGCATCCCACATCTGCGCCGGCGTGCCCTCGAAGAGCCGGCCGCAACCGAGCGCAAACAGCGTATCGGCGGCAAAGAGCAGCTTCTCTTCAGGCAGATGGAAGCAGATGTGGCCGAGCGTATGGCCGGGCGTCAGGATGACCTCCACGCGCCGGCCGGCGAAGTCGAACACGTCGCCGCCATCGACCTTGCGATCGATGCCGGGAATGCGCGGCGCCTCGCGCGCCGGGCCGATGATCTCGACGCCGAAGCGCTGCTTCAGCGCCAGATTGGCCTCGACATGGTCGTTGTGATGATGGGTGGTCAGGATATGGCTGAGCGTCCAGCCGCGGCGCTCCAGCGCATC
>CBFGOD010000488.1:0-3303 GCA_965650295.1 uncultured Shinella sp.
CCCGCTTTCTCCATGCGCAGCGCCATGGCATGGGCGACGAGCAGCGTCTCGTTGCTGATGAGGATTTTCGCCTGCCAGTGCGGTGCCAGCAGGGCCGCGAAGTCCACCTGCTGCGCGCCAAAAACCGGCGACCAGACGAGTTTTGCCGCTGCCGGATCCACCAGCCCCTTGCTGCTGATCGAGACGACGAGAACCCGCTCCCGCGTGATGCGCGAGCGCGCCACCAGTCTTTCCAGCGCCGCCACGAAGGCGTCGGCGAAGGGCTGGGTCGCTGTATCCGCATGGTTGCGCGGTTCCTCGAACCGATCGAGCAGCGTGCCGCCATAATCGGCCAGCGAATATTGCACGATGTCGGAGGAGATGCGCACGGTGACGAGATAACCGGCATCCCGCCGCTGCCCGAAGATGACGCGCGGCCGGCCGCGCGATGCCGACGCCTGCTGTTCGCGCCGTTCCAGCACCTCGGCCTTTTCGAGTTCCGTCGTGATTGCCGAGACCGTGGCGGAAGCAAGCCCGGTGTGTTGGGAAATATCGGTGTGGGCAAGCGGACCATGGCGGCGCAGCGAGGCAAGCACGAGCGCGCTGTTCTGCTGACGCACAAGCTCCGTGCTCGATTTCACCAGCATCTATTCGTTCCGCTCGCTTTCACAGGCTGCAACCCATGCCCCTCCCAAAGCACCAGTCACGCCGTCATTCAAGGCCTTTCAAGCCGTGTTGACAGTCTGGAAAAGTTCTGACATTTATTTTCTCGACTGTCGAGAAAAAAGTCCCGGCATGCCGGGAGGGGCATCGAGGCAGTGTTATCGTGGCTGGTCGTTGATTGGGCGGGAGGTTCGTCCAGGCGGCCGGTGTTCACTTGGGAGGATAATATGAAGTCCGTTTTGAAGCTGATGGCAGGGGCTGCCGTCATCGTTTCCCTGCATTCCGGCATTGCGCACGCCAAGGATCTGGTGGTCGGCGTTTCCTGGTCGAACTTCCAGGAAGAGCGCTGGAAAACCGACGAGGCCGCCATCAAAGCCGCTCTCGAAGCTTCCGGCGACAAGTACATTTCCGCTGACGCCCAGTCGTCTGCCGCAAAGCAGCTGACCGACGTCGAGTCGCTGATCGCCCAGGGCGCCAACGCGCTCATCGTTCTCGCCCAGGATTCGGAAGCCATCGGCCCGGCCATCGAAAAGGCTGCTGCTGAAGGTATCCCGGTTGTCGGCTACGACCGCCTGATCGAAAACCCCTCGGCCTTCTACATCACCTTCGACAACAAGGAAGTCGGCCGCATGCAGGCCCGCGAAGTGTTCAAGGTGAAGCCGGAAGGCAACTATGTCTTCATCAAGGGCTCGTCTTCCGACCCGAACGCCGACTTCCTCTTCGCTGGTCAGCAGGAAGTGCTGAAGGAAGCGATCGACGCCGGCAAGATCAAGAACGTCGGTGAAGCCTATACCGACGGCTGGAAGCCGGAAAACGCCCAGAAGAACATGGAGCAGTTCCTGACGGCGAACGACAACAAGGTCGACGCGGTCGTTGCGTCCAACGACGGCACGGCCGGCGGTGCGATCGCAGCGCTCACGGCACAGGGCCTTGCCGGTTCCGTTCCGGTTTCGGGCCAGGACGCCGACCACGCCGCGCTGAACCGCGTTGCACTCGGCACCCAGACCGTTTCGGTCTGGAAGGACTCGCGTGAACTCGGCAAGCGCGCTGCGGAAATCGCAGCCACGCTCGCCAGCGGCAAGACCATGGACGACATCGAAGGCGTTACCACCTTCAACGGCGGCCCGAAGGGCGTCGAGATGAAGTCGGTCTTCCTCGCACCGCTGCCGATCACCAAGGACAACCTGAACGTCGTCATCGACGCCGGCTGGATCCCGAAGGAAACGGCTTGCCAGGGCGTTGCCGCCGGCTCCGTTGCAGCCTGCAACTGAGTTAGCGACCATCCAGTACTGACCTGACCATCGACAAGCGCCGCAGCGGCTTCCGTTGCGGCGCTTGCGCAAGATGGGCAGCGGGCGGAGGATGATGCGGCAAGACTCCTCGATACGCCCGGACGACACGTTCAATAAAAGTGGGGGAACGGCAAACCATGGCCGACATCACGACGACCGCATCTGCCAATCGCGCGCGATCGGCAAGCGAGAACCCGGTGAAGCGCTTCTTCCGCGCCACCGAAATCGACACGCGCCTGCTCGGCATGGTCGGCGCGCTGCTGATCATCTGGATCGGCTTCAACATCATGTCCGGCGGCCTGTTCCTCACGCCCCGCAATCTCTGGAACCTCTCGGTCCAGACCGCCTCCGTCGCCGTCATGGCGACCGGCATGGTGCTGGTCATCGTCACGCGCAATATCGATCTTTCCGTCGGCTCCATCCTCGGCTTCGTCGGGATGAGCATGGGTGTGCTGCAGGCCGAACTCCTGCCGCAGCTGCTCGGCTTCAATCATCCGGCGATCTGGGTCGTCACGCTGCTCTGCGGTCTGCTGCTGGGTGCCGCGATCGGTGCACTGCACGGCTCGATCATCGCCTTCCTCAACGTGCCCTCCTTCATCGTCACGCTCGGCGGCCTGCTCGTCTGGCGCGGCGCCACCTGGTTCGTCACCAGCGGCCGCACCGTCGCCCCCATGGATGCCACCTTCCGCCTGATGGGCGGCGGCACCGAGGGCTCGATCGGCGCCACGGCCAGCTGGATCGTCGGTGCGCTCGCCTGTGCGGCCATCGTCGCGACGATCGCCAATTCCCGCAAGCAGCGCAAACGCTTCGGCTTCCCGCTGCGCCCGATGTGGGCCGAATATTTCCTCGTCGCGATCGGCTGCGCGCTGGTGCTCGGCGCCGTCGGGATCGTCAATTCCTATCCGTGGCCCGTCGCCATCGCCCGCAAGTTCGCGGATGCCAACGGCATCGCCTGGCCGGACGGCGGCCTGTTCATTCCGCATGGCATCGCCGTGCCGGTGCTGATCGCCATTGTCGTCGGCATCGTCATGACCTTCATCTCGACGCGCCTGCGCTTCGGCCGCTACGTTTTTGCGCTCGGCGGCAATCCCGAGGCGGCTGAGCTTGCCGGTATCAAGACGCGCTGGGTCACCGTCAAGATCTTCGCGCTGATGGGCATTCTCTGCGCCATCGCCGCCGCCATCTCCACCGCCCGCCTCAATGCCGCAACCAATGCGCAGGGCGAACTCGATGAGCTCTACACGATCGCGGCCGCCGTGATCGGCGGCACGTCGCTGGCGGGCGGTATGGGCACAATCGCCGGCGCCATGCTCGGCGCCCTCGTCATGCAATCGCTGCAATCGGGCATGGTGCTTGTCGGCATCGACAC
>CBFGOD010000489.1:0-3300 GCA_965650295.1 uncultured Shinella sp.
ATGGGCCGGGGAGGTTTGGAGGGGGTGGTCCACCCCCTCCATGGGTAGGGGGTTTGAAGGGGGCGGGGCTCTGCCCTGCCCCCTCATGGGGGAGAGATTGAGAGGGGCCGGCCAGCCCCCCTCTCAAAGAAGTTCCGGCCGGTCAATCCGGTCGGGGCTTCTAGCCTGTACCCTGCAATTCACAACAGACGCAGTTGCCCATTCCTCTCAATAACCGGCGCGGATGTCGCTTGCTTCGGCGCGGCGGGGCCACCGGCGACCACCGCAGCCCGGTGCGGTACGGCAACAGAAGGAGCCGCCTCCGGTTGCCCCCCGGCGTTTTCTCTTGCGTGCCGAAGCTTGGCCGACCATCCGCCCATGACATGGGCCATCGTGTGCCATTCCTCCCGAAACCGCATTGCCAGGCTGTCGCCCACGATGACGGTCGCCGGAATGTGCAGGAGCGAGAATTGGATATAGGCCATGTGGACGGCGCGCGGGTCGATGTCCACGGCGGTCACATGAAGAAGCTGCTGGTAATTGAAGCCCGCTTCAAGGATGGCTTCGGCCAGAGCGACGATCATTGCGCCGCTCCCTACGGCGGGTTCCTGCGCAAGCATGAAGCCGCGCTTGGCAATCGCCTGCTGCATGTCCTCGGCGCTCCCGGCGATGATGCGGGCCATCAATTGGCAGATGGGATACGGCGTGAAGAATTGCCCCCTCGCCTTGTTGTGCAATTCGAGCGCATGGAACGTCATGCCCAGGATGTCCTGCGGCTTTTCCTCCAGCGCCATGACCACTTCACCGAATATTTTCGAGAATATCGCCATGGTTTCGCTCCCGTATTTTCGAGCGATTTCGACATAGCGAGCCTCGCGCTTCTCGAAGTTTGCCTGATCAACGGCATTGCTCATGGATATGGCGGAGCATTCGCACCAGTCGCCAAAGACGGTGTAGAGGTCATGCTTGTAGCGGCAGGTTTCAAACAGCTTGACGATGGAATTGAGACGGGGGGAGGTCATGGGATCACCTATCCGGGCCGCAGGGCGCACGTCGCCAATCGCCGGGGCGATGCCCGGCGTCTCATCGCGGCTGGTTTTGGGAAATTCAGCGAGGGGAGCAGGCCGCGCCGGAGACTGGCGCGACCTGCCGCAACCGATTACTCGGCTGCTTCGGGGAACTGCTGGTGTTCGGCGTTCGGCTTGTCCTCGATGTCGAACGGGCAAACGCCGTCATCTTCGCCATCGGCCTCCGCCATCCGCTCGCGCTCCTGCTCGGCGGAGAGAGCAATCCGCATCGGCGCGGGCAGCCATCCGGTTCCGGTGATCTTCCGTTCGGCATATTCCACGGCTTTCGCCTTCTCCATGCCGGGAACGCCGAGCGCGAAATCCTCGCCAGCGGCTTCGGTGACCGCCTGCTTGATCCCCGCCTTGCTGATCCGGCCGAAGTAGTTTTCGCCGGTCGGTTCGTACCACTGCGTCATGTCGATCTTAAGGGCCTGTGCCAGCCGTTCGGCATGGGCGCGCTGCGACTTCCGCTCATAGTGCGGGTGTTGCACGGCATTGACGGACTTTGCCGCCGCATAGGCCAGGAGGTCGAGAAGCGTTGACGTCGGCTGCTCAAGGCACCATTCCAGAAGATCGCTCGGCTTGCCCGGAATGGTATGCCCGTAGTTTTCCTTGAGTTCGTCCATCGCCACGATGCCCTTGCACTCCGCTGGATTGGCAATGCTGTTTTCCAGCCTTTCGCTTTTCACCGTTACCTCAAGGGACGTGTACTCATTGCCGCCGTAGTTGCCGAAGAGGTTCACCAGCATGGCATGCACCACGACGGCGAGGGCGACGTCCGGATTATGCGCAAGCTCGGCCCGGATGGCGGCGGTCTTCTGCGCCGTAAGCTCCTGCACAAGCAGGGCGGGAATTTTGAACGTCGGTTCGGGGCGCTGTTCGGGCTGCTGCGCAACCGTCATCTCACCTGCTTCCGTCTCCTCGTTATCGCCTTCGGCGCTTTCGTCGCCGTCTTCCCCCTCGTCTCCGGCCTCGACTTCATCATCGGGCCGGACAAGACCGCGCTCGATTTCGACATTGCCGTAATAGTCCATAGTGACATAGCAACCGGCCTTGGCGATGTCCTCCGGGGCGTAGGCTTCCTGCGCCGTCGATAGAACCGCCAGCCTCGCCCGAATGGCTTCGATGCGCGGCTCGGCCCCGCCGTCGGCCACCCCTGCCTCGATCTGCTCCGCCAGCTCGTCATGTTCGTGTTCCAGCCGTTCCTCCTCGGCCTGTTCCTCGTCCGTCAACGGAACATCGGTGGGATAAACCCGGTGCATGCGATGGGCTTCGTCCGGGATGACCGGCACGACCTCCACCCATTTCCAGCCTTCCCCGCGAACTGTTCCGGCCTCGGCTTCAAGCCGGTCGCCGACAAGCTTTTCGACAAGAGCGACGTCGAGCGCATAGCCGCCGTTCTGCTCATCGAAGAGATCGCGCTTGACGGCTCCACCAGCGGCTTCATAGGCGTCGATCCCGCCGATGAATTTCATGCGCTTGTCCGTGGCCTTTACGGCTTCGCCTTGCAGGGCAGTACGAATGGCGCGGTGATCGCAATTCCACGATGGCAAACTATTCCAGACTTCCACCTGCCTTTCGTGATCGTCGGACACGGTGAAGGCCGAAAGCTGCTGGAAGCTGATATTCTCGTTGCGGTAAAGATCGAGCAGGGCAGGGGCGACACGGCCCAGGGCGAGGCGCTTGCGCACCATGACCTCGGTGGTGCCGAAACGGGCGGCGATATCCTCGACGGACTTCCCGGCGTCGGCCATGACGCGGAACGCCTCGTATTCATCGACCGGGTGCATGGCTTCCCGCTGCATGTTTTCGATGAGGCTGATTTCGGTCGCCTCGGCGGCGCTGCGCTCCTTGCATTCGACCGCGAAATCCTTCGCAATCTCGCCCAACTCCGCCAGAAGGTCGAGCGCGGCATGGCGCCGACCGCCGGCTGTCACAAAGAAGCGACCCCGTTTGTCACCTTTGCGGACGATGAGGTTCTGCAGAATGCGGTAGCCGTCACCGCGAATGGTCGCGGCCAACTCCTCGATGCCTTCCTTGCTATAGCTCTTGCGCACGTTCAGGGGGTCGCGGTCGAGCTTGTTCAGCGCCACCATGATGGTTTCGGTTCCTGCATTGATATCGGTCATTGTCGGTCTCCTTGGTTTCCCGTTTCCCGAAGGGGAAGCCCCCTTGGGCGAAGCCTCCCCGGTCTTTCCAGGGGAATGGCCTCTGACATTCCCCCGGACGGAGCGGGGAGGGCGAAAGCCCGCCC
>CBFGOD010000490.1:0-3287 GCA_965650295.1 uncultured Shinella sp.
AGGGCAGCTTGTGCTGGGCGCCGACGGCCAGTTCCTCGATCATGAACTGGAAGTCGTAGTCACCCGAGAGCGCGACGATCTTGCGGTCCGGATCGGCGGCGCGCACACCGAGCGCTGCCGGCAGCGTCCAGCCGAGCGGGCCGGCCTGGCCGCAATTGATCCAGTTGCGCGGCTTGTAGACGTGCAAGAACTGCGCGCCGGCGATCTGGGAAAGACCGATGGTCGAGACATAGCAGGTGTCGCGGTCGAAGGCCTTGTTCATTTCCTCATAGACGCGCTGCGGCTTGAGCGGCGTCTGGTTGAAATGGGTCTTGCGCAGCATGGTGCGCTTGCGCTCGCGGCATTCGTCGCCCCAGACGGTCCAGTCGCGCAACTTGCCGGCGGCCTTCCATTCCGTGGCGACCTCGACAAAGACCTGCAAGGCGGCGCCGGCATCCGAGACGATGCCGAAATCCGGGGTGAAAACGCGGCCGATCTGCGTCGGCTCGATATCGACGTGGATGAACGTGCGGCCTTCCGTATAGGTCGGGACATTGCCGGTGTGGCGGTTGGCCCAGCGGTTGCCGATGCCGAAGACGAAGTCGGAGGCAAGCAGCGTCGCATTGCCGTAGCGGTGCGAGGTCTGCAAACCGCACATGCCCGCCATCAGACGGTGATCGTCCGGGATCGCGCCCCAGCCCATCAGGGTCGGGATGACGGGAACGCCGACGATTTCCGCGAACTCGACCAGCAGGTCGGAGGCATTCGCATTGATGATGCCGCCGCCGGCGACGATCAGCGGGCGCTCGGCCGCGTTGAGCATCGTCAGCGCCTTTTCGGCCTGGGCGCGCGTGGCGGCCGGCTTGTAGGGCTCGAGCGGCTCGTAGGCGTCGATGTCGAATTCGATTTCGGCGAGCTGGACGTCGATGGGCAGGTCGACCAGGACAGGGCCGGGACGGCCCGAGCGCATGGTGTGGAACGCCTTCTGGAAGACATAGGGAACGAGACCCGGCTCCATGACGGTAACAGCCCACTTGGTGACGGGGGCTGCGATCTTGGCGATATCGACCGCCTGGAAATCTTCCTTGTCGAGGCGGGCGCGCGGCGCCTGGCCGGTGACGCAGAGGATCGGGATCGAATCGGCCTGGGCCGAATAGAGGCCGGTGATCATATCGGTGCCGGCGGGACCCGACGTGCCGATGCACAGGCCGATATTGCCGGCGCGGGCACGGGTATAGCCTTCGGCCATGTGGCTTGCGCCTTCGACATGGCGGGCCAGAACGTGGCGGACCGAGCCGCGCGCCTTCAGCGCCGAATAGAAGGGGTTGATCGCAGCACCCGGAACGCCGAAGGCGCAATCGATGCCTTCCTTCTCCAGAACCAGAACCGCTGCATCGACAGCACGCATTTTTGCCATGGGAATTTCCTCCGTCTCTTGGAAGCGAAGGTAGCGGATTCTGGTTGCCGTGCAATCATAAAATGGAAATCGATCCCATCAGATGGAAATAAACATTTTCAACGAATCTGGAACAATCGCCTCAGGCCGGATATGGAATGATGCATCGACGAGGGAGAAAGACATGGCGGAGCATCAGGAAAAGACGCGCGGGCGGCCCGGCCGCAAACCGGCGGCCGATGCCGCGCCGTCCTCCGTGCAGGTGCTGGACAGGAGTCTGAAACTGCTGGACCTCGTGGCGCAGGCCGATGGCGCTGCTCTTACCGACCTTGCCGACCAGTCCGGCATGGCGCCCTCGACGGTACACCGGCTGCTCACCTCGCTTGCTCAGCACGGCATGGTGACCCATGACGGCGAGACCGGCGCCTGGACGATCGGCGTCAAGGCCTTCGAGATCGGCACCGCCTATCTGCGCTTCCGCAAGCTCGGCACGATCAGCCGACCGTTCCTGAAACAATTGATGGAAGGCTGCGGCGAGACCGCCAATATCGCCATCGAGGACGACGGCGACGTGGTTTTCATCTCGCAGGTCGAAAGCCATGCGCCGATGCGCGCCTTCTTCCGCCCCGGCCGGCGCGGGCCGATCCATGCCTCTGGTATCGGCAAGGCGATCCTCTCGACCTGGCCGGACGCGCGCATCGAAACGCTGCTGACCGGCCGCACGCTGGCGCATTTCACCGACAAGACGCGCGACACGATCCCGACGCTGCTTGCGGATATCGCGAAAATCCGCACCCGCGGCTGGTCGATCGATGACGAGGAACACACGCTCGGCATGCGCTGCGTGGCTGCACCCATCTTCGACGAATATGGCGAGGCGGTCGCCGGCATTTCCGTCTCCGGCCCGGCCGTCCGGTTGCCCGACAGCAAGATCGAAGCGTTCGGCCCGGTCATCCGGGCGGCGGCGGAAGGTTTGACGAAAGCGATGGGCGGGCGGCTGGTCCGCTGAGCCGACACAAAACGCCGCCGCATCCCAAGGACACGGCGGCGCAAACAATCTTCGACGTTTGAAGGATCAGGCGTCCTCAAGCAGCCGGCTTGCTGCCGTCTCGCGCTTGGCACCCTTGTTCTTCATCGGCTTGCCGGCGACATAGACTTCGGCCACACAACGGTCGTCGCCCATCGTCTGCAGGATGAAGAGTTCCTCGGCGAGCGAGCGCGCGGTGCGCATGCGGTATTCCATCGCCGACTTGCCACTGGAATCGAGCACGACGATATCGGCATCCGCCCCGGCATGCAGCGAGCCGATCTGCTTTTCCAGCCCCAGCGCCCGGGCATTGCCGAGCGTCATGCGATAGAAGGAGGCGAAGGGCGTCAGGCGCTGGCCCTGAAGGTGCAGCACCTTGTAGGCCTCGTCCATCGTTTCCAGCATGGAGAAACTCGTGCCGCCGCCGACATCGGTGGCGACCGACCAGCGCGCCCCTGCCTTGTCGAACCGGTCGCGGTCGAACAGGCCCGAGCCGAGGAAAAGGTTCGACGTCGGGCAGAACACGCCGACGGCACCGGTTTCCGCGAGTGCCGCAATTTCCCGGTCGCTCAGATAGATGCAATGGCCGAGCAGCATGCGCTCATTGAGCAGGCCGTAGCGGGCATAGATATCCGTATAGTCCTTCGCGGCCGGATAGAGCGAGGTGGCGAAGGCGACCTCGTCGCGATTTTCCGACAGATGGGTCTGGACGTAGCAGTCCGGATGTTCAGCGACGAGCGCCTGGCTCATCTCCATCTGCTCCGGCGTCGATGTGATGGCGAAGCGCGGGCTGATCGCGTAAAGCGCGCGCCCACGACCATGCCATTTCGCAATCAGCGCCCTGGTCTCGTCATAGCCCTGCTGTGGCGTGTCGCGCAGCGCGTC
>CBFGOD010000491.1:0-3270 GCA_965650295.1 uncultured Shinella sp.
CAGGCCGATGCGGGTCCTGATTTCCAGCACATTCGCCTTCACCATCTGTTTCGCCGTCTGGACGATCTTTGCGATCATCGGCATCCGCATCAAGGACGATCTCGGCCTGTCGGAAGCCCAGTTCGGCCTGCTCGTCGGTACGCCGATCCTGACCGGCTCGCTGGTCCGCATTCTGCTCGGCGTCTGGACGCCGCGCTTCGGCGGTCGCCTCGTCTATACGCTGACCATGCTGGCGGCAGCCCTTTCGACGCTCCTGCTGTCCCATGCCACGACCTTTCCGCAGATGCTGCTGGCCGGTCTGGGTGTCGGGCTTGCCGGCGGGTCCTTCGCCGTCGGCGTGGCTTATATCTCGCCGTTCTTCCCGGCGGAAAAGCAGGGCACCGTGCTCGGCATCTTCGGGGCGGGCAATGTCGGGGCGGCACTTACGAAATTCGTCGCGCCCTTCGTTCTCGTCGCGGCCGGCTGGCAGATGGTTGCGGAAATCTGGGCGGCCGCGTTGTTCTTCACCGCCTGCCTGTTCTGGTTCACGACGAGCGACGATCCGGCTTTCAAGAGCCGCCGGGATGGCAAGGCACCGAAGCGCAGCCTCACACAGGAATTTGCTCCGTTGAAGAAGGCCCAGGTCTGGCGCTTCTCGCTCTACTACTTCTTTGCCTTTGGCGGCTTCGTTGCGCTCGCGCTCTGGCTGCCGCGTTATCTCGTCGGCGTCTACGGTTTCGACATCGCCACCGCCGGCATGGTCGCTGCCGCTTACTCCATTCCCGGCAGTGTCTTCCGGGCGCTCGGCGGCATGCTTTCGGACCGCAAGGGCGCGCGCTCCGTCATGTATTGCATGTTCGCGGTCTCTGCGGTCGCGACGCTCGTCCTGTCGCTGCCGTCGGGCATCACGCCGGCCGTCTTCATCGTCGTGGTCTTCGTGCTGGGCTTCGTCATGAGCCTCGGCAAGGCAGCCGTCTACAAGCACATCCCGGCCTACTATCCCGACAGCGTCGGCCCGGTCGGCGGCATCGTTGGCATGGTCGGCGGGCTCGGCGGCTTCATCCTGCCTATCGCCTTCGGCCTGCTCAAGGATGCGACCGGCCTCTGGTCGAGCTGTTTCCTGCTGCTTTTCGCCGTCGTCGCCGTCTCGTTGACCTGGATGCACCTCTCCATCCGCCAGATGGAGCGCCCCTCCGTCTCCGCCGTCGCAGCATAATCGCAAGGAAAGACCATGACCGAGAAACTCGTCATCATCGGCAATGGCATGGCGCCCGGGCGCATGCTGGAGCACCTCCTCGAAAAGGCACCGGACCAATACGCGGTCACCATTTTCAACGCCGAGCCGCGCGTCAATTACGACCGCATCATGCTCTCGCCGGTGCTGTCGGGCGAGAAGGACTATGAAGAGATCATCATCCACGGCGACGGCTGGTACATCAAGCACGGCATCACGCTCTACAAGGGCCATCGCATCGTCGCCATCGATCGCGATGCCAAGACGGTGACGTCCGATCACGGCGTGACCGAGAGCTACGACAAGCTGGTCATCGCGACCGGTTCCGTGCCCTTCATCCTGCCGGTGCCCGGCAAGGAACTGCCCGGTGTCATCACCTATCGCGACCTCGACGACGTGCAGGCCATGCTGCTCGCCGCCCAATCGCGCGAAAAGGCCGTCGTCATCGGCGGTGGCCTGCTCGGTCTCGAAGCGGCCGCCGGTCTTGCCGGACGCGGCATGGATGTCACCGTGCTCCATGTCATGCCGACGCTGATGGACCGCCAGCTCGATCCTGCCGCCGGCTATCTGCTGCAGAAGGAGCTGGAAGGGCGCGGCATCAAGATCCTCTGCAAGGCCAATACCAAGGCCATTGTCGGCAACGGTAAGGTCGAGGGTATCGAATTGGAGGATGGCCGCATCATCCCGGCGACGCTGGTCGTCATGGCTGTCGGCATCCGCCCGAGCGTCGGGCTTGCCAGGGAAGCGGGGCTTGCCGTCAACCGCGGTATCGTCGTCGATCATGGCATGCAGACCTCCGACGGCAGCATCTGGGCGCTCGGCGAATGCGCCGAGGTCGGCGGCATGGTCTATGGCCTCGTCGCGCCGCTCTATGAGATGGCACGCGTCACCGCCGCGCATCTGGCCGGCGAGCGGGGAGCCGCCTTCGTGCATTCGGACACGCCGACCAAGCTGAAGGTCACCGGTATCGAACTCTTCTCGCTCGGTGATTTCGCCGATGGCGACGACCGCGAGGAGATCGTGCTGCGCGATGCCTCGGCCGGCGTCTACAAGCGGCTGGTGCTGAAGGGTAACAAGATCATCGGCACCGTGCTCTACGGCGAAACCGCCGATGGCGCCTGGTTCAACGACCTCAAGAAGAAGCAGACCGACATTTCCGAAATGCGCGAGACGCTGATCTTCGGCCAGGCCTATCAGGGAGGCGCTCCGCTGGACCCTATGGCGGCCGTTGCAGCCTTGCCGGATGATGCGGAAATCTGCGGCTGCAACGGCGTCTGCAAGGGCAGGATCGTCTCGACTATCACGGAAAAGGGCCTGACCGC
This sequence comes from uncultured Shinella sp., assembly GCA_965650295.1. Lineage (GTDB taxonomy): Bacteria > Pseudomonadota > Alphaproteobacteria > Rhizobiales > Rhizobiaceae > Shinella. The sequence goes on from CBFGOD010000491.1 coordinate 2,536, forward strand.
GCTCGACGAGGTGCGCGCCCACACCAAGGCATCGGCATCCTGCGGTTCCTGCACCGGTCTCGTCGAACAGCTGATGACGCTGACGCTCGGCGACAGCTACAATCCCGCCGCCGTGCAGCCGATGTGCGGCTGCACCGATCTCGGCCATGACGATGTGCGCCGCCTGATCAAGGCGAAGGGGCTGAAGACCATTCCGGCTGTCATGCAGGAGTTGGAATGGAAGACCTCCTGCGGCTGCGCCAAGTGCCGCCCGGCGCTGAACTATTACCTCGTCTGCGACTGGCCGGACGACTATGCCGACGATTACCAGTCGCGCTTCATCAACGAGCGTGTGCATGCCAATATTCAGAAGGACGGCACCTATTCCGTCGTGCCGCGCATGTGGGGCGGGGTCACCAATTCCGGTGAACTGCGCGCCATCGCCGATGTGGTCGACAAGTTCGAGATTCCTCTGGTGAAGGTCACCGGCGGCCAGCGCATCGACCTGCTCGGCATCGAGAAGGAGGACCTTCCCGCCGTCTGGGCCGATCTCGGCAAGGCCGGCTTCATCTCGGGGCAGGCCTATGCGAAAGGGCTGCGCACCGTCAAAACCTGCGTCGGTTCCGACTGGTGCCGCTTCGGCACGCAGGATTCCACCGGCCTTGGCATCCGCATCGAAAAATTCATGTGGGGCTCGTGGACGCCGGCCAAGCTGAAGCTTGCCGTCTCCGGCTGTCCGCGCAACTGCGCGGAAGC
>CBFGOD010000492.1:0-3265 GCA_965650295.1 uncultured Shinella sp.
CGGTCGAAGTCGGCGGTCAGCGCGTGCATCTGACGGGCAAGGAATACCAGATGCTCGAGCTGCTCTCGCTGCGCAAGGGCACGACGCTCACCAAGGAAATGTTCCTCAACCACCTCTATGGTGGCATGGACGAGCCGGAACTGAAGATCATCGACGTCTTCATTTGCAAACTGCGCAAGAAGCTCGCAAATGCCGCCGGCGGCGCCAACTACATCGAGACGGTCTGGGGCCGCGGCTACGTGCTGCGCGAGCCCGATGGCGACTACGCCGAAAGCGCGTAACCCCGCCCTCCTCCGCTCACGATTTCGACCCGCCGGCTTTTCCGGCGGGTTTTTCTTTGTCCCGATGAAAGACACACGCGCAACGAAAAACGCGGCCGGCTCCTTCGAGCGGCCGCGTTCGAAAACGGGATCGATTGCGCGCCGCTTAGGCGGCGATCGAGAGATTGCTGAAGACCTGGGTCAGGATCTTGCGGTCGAACGGCTTCAGGAGGAAATCGTCAGCGCCCGCGCGCTTGCCCATCATCATCTTCTTCAGGTCCGCCTCGACGACGCAATAGTAAATGCGCACCGACTTGCCCTGCGGCAGGTTGCGGATATTGCCGATCAGCTCGAGCGCACCGTCCATGGTGGCATCGACGATCAGGATGTTGGGAAGCTCCGCCTCGCAGCGCACCAGTGCCTCGAGCGAACTCGAGGCTTCCAGCACGAGAAAATTGAAACCGGAAAGAATACGTTTGCCGACCTTCCGGACGACATCGGAACCGTCGGCGATCATCAACCGCTGCATTAGCTGCTCCTAAGATCTCCCGCTCGTCAAGCGGGAACAGTACAGGAGGCAACTCTACCGGCCACTGGCAAACAAAGCGTTAGCAGCCATGGTTAACGCCAGGCTGCTCTCGCATCATTCGGAAGCGGCCGCCATGCGTGCGCTGAAGACGATTTCTTCCGGGTTCACCGCGACATCGAGCTCCATACCCGCCTCCTCGGCAAGCAGCACCGTGTAATACGGCTGGATCGAATGGGCATCGACGGCCTCCTCCGGCGAGCCGGTGAGGATTTCCGTGAATTTCGGCGGCACACGCAGCATGCGACCCTTCACGGCCAGCTTGAAGACCGCGTCGAATTCCGGGTTTTCCAGCGTCACATCGACCGAACCGCCGCGTGGAATGGCGCCATAGGCGACGAGAAAGAGGTTGAGCAGCAGCTTCACCCGGTTTTTCGGGATGATGGCGCGCGGGCCGTTCCAGGTGATCTCGGTCTTCTTTTCGGCGGCGGCGAAATCACGCGCAGCCTTTTCGGCCTCGCCCGTATCGATCGACGCGCCGACCGAGCCGGAGGCACCGAAGGCAAGGCGTGCGAATTTGAGACGGACGGAGGCATTCAGCGCGCTGGTGCGGATGAGGTCCATCGCCTCGGCATCGGCACCGCCCTCGTCGAGCAGTTCGAGGCCGTTGTTGATCGCCCCGACCGGCGAGATGACGTCATGGCAGACGCGGCTGCACAAAAGGGCTGCCAGATCGGGACCCGTCAGCGTGAGATTCGGATTTTTCGGCATAAATTTCTCCTGGGTCCACGCATTCTTTCATCGCGGGACGCCTTGCGAAAGGCTGACGCGGGAACATTCCGCGCGACGCATAGCACGCCATGATTGCGCGAGGCGTGCTGGATTTCAAGACAGCCATAATGACACCACATTTGGTAAACCGATTGTTAAGACGATCGGATCAAATTGCAGCATGGAACGGGGCCGAGACATCAAGAAAGGCAAACGGGACATGGCTGTTACAAATCTGGTCACGACGGCATTCAGGCTCGCATTTGCGGCCTTTGTGACGCTGCTCCTTGCTTTGCCTGCCCAGGCGCAGCAGGCCAGCCAATATTCGATGCAGGAAATCGTCGATGCCGGCCATGGCTTCTTCGGCGAGACCTCGGGCGGGCTGGCCAAGCTCGTCGAGCGCGCGTTCGAATCCTACGGTCTGCCGAACGGCTATATTCTCGGTCAGGAAGGCTCCGGCGCCTTCGTCGCAGGCCTCACCTATGGCGAAGGCACGCTCAACACGAAGAATGCCGGCCAGCACTCCGTGTTCTGGCAGGGTCCGTCGCTCGGCCTCGACTGGGGCGGCCAGGGCAGCCGCACGATGATGCTCGTCTACAATCTGCCCGACGTGAATGCGCTCTTTGACCGTTTCGGCGGCGTCTCGGGTTCGGCCTATGTCATTGCCGGCCTCGGCATGCAGGTAAATGTCAACCGCGACATCGTTCTCGTACCGATCCGCACCGGCGTCGGCGCCCGTCTCGGCATCAATGCGGGCTATCTCAAGCTCACCCGCCAGCCGACCTGGAACCCCTTCTGAGGCGTCTCTTCCGAATGAACCGGGCCGCTCGGCCGTCTGGTTAACCGAGAGTTGATTTCGCGGGAGCGACCCCTCCCGCAAATCCGGGCAAGCCGCTATAGTGCCCTTGCCCGACATCCCGTTTGGACCCGCCGCGTTGGATCGGGACCCGTTTTGAAGCGAGTTGATCCGTGATCGAGTATGCCCTTCTCTTCGCGCTTGGCTTTCTCGCCGCCACGCTGACCGGACTGCTCATCGCACCGGCGATCCAGAAACGTATCGTCAAGTTCACCGAAGCCCGCATGCGCGCCACGATGCCGCTCAGCCCACAGGAAGTGCGCGCTCAGAAGGACATGGCCCGCGCCGCCTTCGCTGCCGAAAACGCCCGGCTTTCCCAGAGCGTTCGCCGCGAACGGGAAAAGCACACCCTGGAAATGGTGCGCAACGAAAAGCTTCTCGCCCAGGCTGCCGCCATCGGCACGGAAAACGCCGAACTGCATGCGCAGATCGCCGATATGAACATCGAGGCCGGCGACATGCGCTCGGCCTTCCGCCGCGAAGAAATGAAGGGCGAGCAGCTGAAGACCGCGCTTGCAAGCGCCGACCGCGAGGTGCGCAGCCGCCTCACAGAGATCGACAAGCTCAACACCACCATCAATAACCTCCAGTCCGATATGGATGCGATGAAGATCGATATCGCGACGCAGGAAACGACGATGGAAAACCTGAAGAGCCGCATTGGCAATCTAAAGGACGAGCGCGACAAGGCGCGCGACGATCTCAAGACCGCAAGCGAGAAGGCGAAGTCGCTGGAGCTGCGCCTCGGCCGCGAAGAGGGCCGCGTGCGCCAGCTCGAAACCCGGCTGACGCGCGAATTGGCCGGTGCGGCTGACAAGGACAATGCAATCGAACGGCGCATCGCGGAAATCA
>CBFGOD010000493.1:0-3263 GCA_965650295.1 uncultured Shinella sp.
AATTCTCAATGGAAATTATGCGCCTAACCGGCTCAGTTCTGCGCGGAAACCAACAACCTGACACTCTCTCACCTTGAATTCGGGTTCTGCCTGAAGACAGAAAGGATCGCATGGCTACCAAGCCGTCGCGGACGCCCAGCTTCGGTAGAGGACGTAGCCCGCGACTGCGAATATGAGCGTCGCGAACAAGCGATTGAGGATGTTCTTGGGGGCGCCCAGCCGCGTTGCGAGGATCATGCCAAGCAGGCCGCCGGCAACGCCGCCGCCGATAAACTCTGTGGCAAGCCACCAGTCCACGAGACCGGAGGCGGCGTAGTTCAGCGCGGTCGCCAGGCCGAATACACCGACGGACAGGAGCGACGTACCGATCGCGTTGATCATGGGCATACCGGTCGCAAGCATCAGGCCAGGAACGATGAGGAAGCCGCCACCGATCCCGAAGAAGCCCGAGGCAACGCCCGCGGCCAATGCGACGGCCGCGGTGGTCGCGCACATCCTGAGATCCACCGGCCGGCATTCGGTTGGCGCCTCCTTCCTGGGTTTGAGCATCAGGGTGCCGACCACGACCATCAAGATGCCGAACAGGAAGATCAAGCGGTCTCCATCGATGGCTTTGCCGAGGCTCGAGCCGGCTAGCGCGCCGAGGACTCCGAGTGCTGAGAAGACGGCCGCGCACCGCCACCAGACGTGTCCCTTCACTGCGTGGCTCGCAAAGTTGGCAAACGCGTTCACCGAGACGGCCAGAGCGCCGGTTCCGATTGCAATATGCGGCTGCGTGACGCCTACGACGTAAATTAGGAGCGGCGTTGCCAGAATAGAACCTCCGCCGCCCAGAAGGCCGAGCATGAAACCGACGATCCCACCGGATCCCACGACCGCGAGAACGGAAGCGCTCATATCCTTTTACTCCAGACCCTGTCATAGAGAGTCATGCCGACCAGCATCGCGACGACGAACAACAACGTCTGGGGAAGGCCGACAGATAGAGAGGCGACGGCAGGGCCGGGACAGAAACCGCCGATCCCCCATCCAAGGCCGAACAGCGCAGATCCGATGACGAGCGGCGCATCGATCTTGCGATCGGTGGGCAAGTGGAAGCTGTCGTCGAAGGTCGGGCGGCGCATCTTCTTCATCACCTGTACGCCAATGAAGGCGACGGCGACGGCGCCGCCGAGGACGAAGGCCAGGCTTGGATCCCAATTCCCGAAGACGTCAAGAAAGCCCTGAACACGGACCGGATTGAGCATGCCCGAAAGCGACAGGCCGAAACCGAAAACGATGCCGGACAGGAGTGCGGAGCCGAACTGATAGATGTTCCTGTTCATAATTCCAAGCCTCGCAGGACGGTGACCGCGACCACGCCGGAGGACAGGAATGTGACGACGGCTATCATGGATCGCGGCGACAGGCGGGCAAGCCCGAGCACACCATGCCCGCTGGTGCAGCCGGATCCCATCCGCGAGCCGAAGCCCACCAGCAGGCCCGCGATGATAATCAGCGGCCAAGTTGCAGTAATCCGGACGGCCGGCCATCCGCCAAATGCCAGTAGATAGGCGAGGGGGCCGAGTAGCAGGCCAAGGACAAAGGCGAGATTGGTCGTCAGTCCGACTCCTTGAGCCACTCGCCCGACAATCCCACTGATCCCGGCGATCCTGCCGTTCAGGATAAGGAGCATGACTGCGGATGCGCCTATCAGCATGCCGCCGGCCAGCGACTGCATATCGATGTTCATGTCTCTTCCTTTACGCAGAATATGTCATAGAGGGCACCGACGAGTTGAGCTGCTTTCTCCTCCGTCATACGGTAGAAGATCTGCTTTCCTTCCCGACGTGTTTCGACAATTCCGGAGATCCGCAGCACCGTCAGATGCTGGGAAAGATGCGGCTGATGAATGTCCAGTTTTTCCTCAAGTTCTCCAACAGAGGTCTCTCCTTCGACGAGCGTACAGACGATCATCAGACGCGACTGGTGCGACAGCGTCTTCAGAAGTGCGGCGACATCCCCGGCCCGGCCGGCCATCTCGGCGGGGGAGAGCCCCGTTTTCATCATTTTCTTTAGATCGGTATTCATCCCCATGCGGCTCCCTGTAACGCGTCGAGCGGAAACTTAAGGTAGCGCTTTCCATTGCCTTCGGGCGCCGGCAGACGTCCACCCCGGATGTTCACCTGCAGCGCATGCAGGATGAGCTTCGGCAACGGCAGCGTCTTGTCACGCTTCGTCCGCAGCGCCACGAACTGCTCTTCGGTCACGCCGGCGAGATGCTGGTTCGACCGTTTCTGTTCGGCCACCGTGCTTTCCCAGCGCGGAGCACGACCATCCGGCTGGTAGTCGTGTCCGGTGAAGATGCGGGTCTCGTCGGGGAGGGCGAGGATATCCTGGATCGACTTCCAAAGGATGCGGGCGTCGCCGCCGGGGAAGTCTGCACGCGCTGTGCCGCTGTCGGGCATGAACAGCGTGTCGTGAACGAACGCTGCGTCTCCGATCACATAGGTGATCGAGGCGAGCGTATGTCCGGGCGAGAACATCACCTTGGCGTCAATGGAGCCGACCTTGAAGGTCTCGCCATAGGCGAACAGTTGGTCCCATTGCGAGCCGTCGGTGGCAAGCGCGGGCCAGTTATAGATGCCCTTCCACAGCTTCTGGACATCGACGACGCGTTCGCCGATCGCGGTTCTGCCGCCGGTCTTTTCCTTCAGATACTGGGCCGCAGAGAAATGGTCGGCATGCGGGTGGGTGTCGAGGATCCACTCGACCGTCAGGCCATTCTCCCGGACATAGTCGAGGATCGCGTCGGCATTGATTGTCGCGGTGGCTCCGGCCTTTTCGTCGAAATCGAGCACCGGATCAATGATGGCGCACTTGCTCGTATCGGGATCGGACACGACGTACTGGACGCTCCAGGTGCGCTTGTCGAAGAAGCCCTTCACCTGTGGACGGCGCGTGGCATACTGCTTGAGCCAGGATGCGGCTGCACTGGTATCGAAGCCACGGGCGCGTCCGAACTCATCGACGCCTTTGAAGGTGCTCTTGCCCTTGAAGTTCCAGCGCGAGACACCGTAGGCGGCGAACGTCGCGATGATCAGCGAGAACACCGTCGCCACCGTGCAGACCACGAGCGAGTTGATGAAGTACCGACCGAGCGGCACCGTCGACCACATGTCGATGAACGGCTGGAAGGTGATCCGCGACGGGATCCACGTGAAGTTGTCCTGCACGTCGCCGAGGGGCTTGATGGCCGTGGTGATCATCACGTAGCGCGGCAC
>CBFGOD010000494.1:0-3257 GCA_965650295.1 uncultured Shinella sp.
GCGACGGCGAGGTCATCCAGCAGGGCACAAGCCAGGACATCGTCCTGCGCCCCGCCGACGACTATGTCGCAAACTTCGTCAAGGAGGTGAACCGGGGACGCGTCGTTCAGGTCGACGCCGTGATGACCCCGTTGCGCGGCGCGTCACCACCTGCCGGCGGCCCGGCCATATCCGCCGACGTCACGATCGAGGAGGCCGTGCGCTTGCTGGCTTGCGCACCCGACGGCGATATCACCGTGATCGATCCCTCCGGCAAACCGGTCGGCACGGTCACCTTCCGCCAGCTGGCGGGCGCGATGGTCAACGCCCATACGGCAGGCGCTTCCGGCGTCAGCCCAGCCGACGCGGCCTGAAAAACCGCCGGAGATAGTCCAGCGCGCTTGTCTCGAACATCCGTTGCGAGAAGGCCGCCGGCGCACACAAACCAACCCTTCCCTCCTGCCCCACTGCCGCCGGGATTTGCGCAATGTCGAAAAAATTTCCCCGCCTCTTTTCGCCGCTGACCCTGCGCGCGCATACGCTGAAAAACCGGATCGTCTTTGGGGCACACACGGCAAACATGGCCGTCGAGGGCCTGCCCACCGAGCGCCATGCCGCCTATTACGAGGAGCGGGCGATCGGCGGAGCGGCGATGATCGTCGTCGAGCCGATGCCCGTTCATGCGGCCGCCGTGCTCACCCGGGGTAATTTCCGCCATTCCGACGATGCGGTCATTCCCCATTTCAAGACGGTCGTGCAGGCCATCAAGCGACATGGCACCATCGCGATCCAGCAGCTCTATCATGTCGGCGCGCATGGCGATTCCGACAATTCCTTCCATCCGCACTGGTCGCCCTCCGGCGGGCCGAGCTATCATGACAGCGACGGCTCTCACACGATGAGCGAGGCCGAAATCCGCGAGACGATCGACGGCTTCGTGGAAGCCGCGCGGCGATGTCGCGACGCCGGCTTCGACGGCGTCGAAGTCTGGGCCGCCTATCTCGGCATGGTCGATCAGTTCTGGACGCCCTGGTGCAACCGGCGCGAGGACCAATGGGGCGGTTCGCTGGAAAACCGCACGCGCATGTCGCGCGAAATCCTGATGCGCATCCGCGACGTCTGCGGCCCGGATTTCATCATCGGCCTTGCCGTTTCGGACGAGCCGGATGTTAAGGTCGCCCTCCAGCGCGACGAGCTTGCCGAAATCGTCAAGCTGCACGACGATCTCGGCCTCATCGACTACGTCACCTGCGGTTCGGGCGGCTATCTCGATTTCTACAAGCTGATGCCGACCTTTCTCTATCCGGAAAAACTCGGCGCCGACCTCGCCGCCGTCCTGAAGGGTGTCGTCAAGAACGCCGTCGTCATTGCCGAAAGCCACATCCGCACCCCCGACAATGCCGAAACTGTGCTCGGCGAAGGCGCCGCAGATCTCGTTTCGATCGTGCGCGGGCAGATCGCCGACCCGCACCTTGCCACCAAGGCCGGCGACGACCGGCCGGACGACATTCGCGGCTGCATCTCCTGCAATCAGATGTGCTGGGGCCGGCGATCGCGCGACTACTGGATCAGCTGCCTGATCAACCCGTCCGTCGGCCGCGAGGCCGAATGGGGCGGCGACCGTTTTCGCAAGACCGACGATCCCAAGCGTGTGCTGGTGATCGGCGGCGGCCCCGCCGGACTGGAAACCGCGCGCGTTTGCGCCGAGCGCGGACACCGCGTGACGCTTGCGGAGGCCTCCCCTCGCCTCGGCGGCAACTTCCTCCTTGCCGGCATGCAGCCGCGACGGGCGCAAATCCTTGATCTGATTGCCTGGTACGAGCGCCAGCTGGAGAAACTCGGCATCGATATTCGCCTCAACACCTATATCGAGGCCACGGAAATCGACCCGGCGGAATTCGACATCGTGGTTGCGGCAACGGGCTCCTATTCCCCCGAAACCGGTTTCCAGAAGGCCTTGCCGACGGTCGAAACCATGCCCGGCATCGAAAAGGGCAATGTCTTCACCGTCGAAGCCGTGATGGCGCGGCAAGCGCGGCCCGGCAGCCATGTCCTGCTTCTCGACGAAGGCGGCGGCTGGCGCGGCGGCGGCACCGCCTGGAAGCTTGCAGAAGAGGGGCACCGCGTGACGATCCTCACGCCCGATCCCTTCGTCGGCAAGGAGCTGCAACGGACCGCCGCGGACGTTCCGATGCGGCAGGTGCTGAGAAAGCTCGGCGTGGACTGGATCGTCGAAGCCAGTATCACCGAATGGCACGGCAACGGCGCGACCATCATCGACCATAATAGCGGAGAGCACCGCTTCATCGCCGCGGACACCCTCGTCACGGCCACAACCAATATTGCAGCGGATTGGCTGACGCCCGGCTTGGCGGAACTCGGCCTGCCGACGCGCCAGATCGGCGACTGCGCCGCGCCGCGCCAGGCGCCTTATGCGTTTTTCGAAGGCCGAAAAGCCGGGTTGGAAATCTGACGGGGAGAACGCCGAACGCAGGCGCGACGGAGATCTAGATCGTCTTGACCAGCCAATCTGCAAACAGACGCGCCTGGCTGGTCGCCTTGGCATGGATTTTCAAATGAAAAGGCACCGGAGAGGCAACGGTCTCCGGCACCAGAGGGACAAGACGTCCGGTCTCCATCACGGTTCTCGCCAGCCCGTCCCAGCCCAGCACCGCCCCCACATCGTCCTGGGCGGCCTGAAGCGCGATCATATAGTTGTTCACGTAGAAACCACGACCCTTCGGCGCCGCGTGTCCCAGCCAGCCGAACCAGTCGGCCCAGGTCGTCCAGCCGTTTTCCTCATTGCTCATATGGATCAGCGGCACCTTGAGCAGATCGTCGATGCCGGCAATGCGATGCTGCGCGGCGAATTCGGGCGTGCCGAGCGCCACGATACGATCCTGGAAGAGGATGCGATGCTCGACGCCGTTCTCCTCCGGATCGCCATAGTGGATGCTCAGGTCGCACGGACCGCTCACGCCGGGGATATCGCTGGTAATCTGGGAAACACTCACGGCCGGATGAATTTTCCAGAAGGCGGTGATTTTCGGCGTAAGCCAGAATGAACTCACGGCCGTGGTCGTGCGGATCGTCACATCCACGGTGTCGCGGCGATCGCGAATCTGCGCGACGGTTTCCGACATCGCCTCGAAACCGCGCCGAATCGAGAGGAAGAGGAACGCCCCCTTCTCCGTCAACTCGACGCCGCGGCTGCGGCGGACGAACAGGCTGCAACCGAGGTCTGTCTCCAGCGCCTTGATCTGGTGGCTGATGGCCGC
>CBFGOD010000495.1:0-3251 GCA_965650295.1 uncultured Shinella sp.
TTCCATGTCCTTGGCCGGCGGGCTTTCGAAACGCATGGTCTCGCCGGTCGAGGGGTGCTCGAACTGCAGCAGGAAGGCATGCAGCGCCTGCCGGCGGAACTTGTCGACGACCCTCTTCGGACCCTCGGGCAGGCGGTTGGCCTTGGTCTTGAAGGCGGCGCCGTATTCGGGATCGCCGACCAGCGGATGGCCGATATGGGCCATGTGCACGCGGATCTGGTGCGTGCGGCCGGTTTCGAGATGGCATTCGACCAGTGAGGCGAGGCAGGTACCGTCCTCGGTCTCGCCGTAGCGTTCGATCACCTCGTAATGGGTGATGGCCTCGCGGGCATCGTCGGCGTCCTCGCGCTTCACGGCGCGCTTGGTGCGGTCGTTGCCGCGGCCGAGCGGGGCGTCGATCGTGCCCTTGATCTGACGCGGGCGGCCCCAGACGATAGCCTGGTAGGCGCGCTCCAGCGGGCCGGTGCGACCATGGTCGGCGAACTGGTCGGAGAGGTGGCGGTGGGCGAGGTCGTTCTTGGCGACGACCATGACGCCGCTCGTCTCCTTGTCGAGCCGGTGCACGATGCCGGGGCGGCGCACGCCGCCGATGCCTGACAGGCTCTCGCCGCAATGGTAGATCAGCGCGTTGACCAGCGTGCCCGTCCAGTTGCCGACGGCGGGATGTACGACGAGGCCCGCGGGCTTCACCAGCACGATGACGTCGTCGTCCTCATAGAGCACGTCGAGCGGGATATCCTCGCCCTTCGGCTCGGGATCGCGCGGGGCGGGCATGGTGAATTCGATGACGTCGCCGGGGCGCACCTTGCGCTTCGGTTCGTCCATGACCGCGCCGTTGACGACGGCCGCCCCTTCCTCGATCAGCGCCTTGATGCGGCTGCGCGAGAAATCGCCGGCGAGCGTGGCGGCAAGCCACGCGTCGATGCGCCCTTCGGCATCATCCGGCACCGTCAGGACTTTCATTGTGGCGTCGGCTTCTTTAAAGGGGTCGGTCATCGTTCAATCTACTCATTGCCGGAAGGGCGTTTGCCATGTCCAATATCGAAAACGACGATCAGGAAGACAAGCCGCTCGACCCCGTCATGGAAAATGTGCGCCGCAAGATGATGCGTCTGCAACTCGTCTCGGGCGGCATCATGTTCCTGATGTTCCTGGCGGTGCTTGCGGCCATTGTCTACAAGATCAACACGCGGGAAAGCAAGCCGGACGCCACCCTTTCCGCCTCTTCGGGCGGGCTTGCCGTGCCGAGCGACGCGCCTGTCAAGGCGACGGCGACGCTGCCGGATGGTTTTGCGCTGTCCGCGGTGTCGAATTCGGGCGGGCAGATCCTGTTCTACGGCGTGATGCCCGACGGCGCGCGCAAGGCGTTCGTCTTCGACATAGCCGCCGGCCGCACCGTCGCGGAAATCGACATCAAGGGCAACTGAGCGGGAATGGCAGGCGAACCGCTTCGCATCGACGATCCCGCCGATCCGCGCATCGCGGGCTTCGTGTCGATCCGCGAGCGGGATCTGACGGGCCGCGACGGCCGCTTCATCGCCGAGGGCACGGTGGTGCTGCGCATGCTGGGCAGCGCGCAGGCCAGTGTCAACGGCTTTGGCTGCGACGCGGTTCTGCTCCTGGAAAACCGGCTGGCCGGCCTTGCCGACGTTCTCTCGGCCTTTGGCGACGAGGTGCCGGTCTATGTCGCCTCGGCCTCGGTTTTCGATGCCGTTGCCGGCTTCAACATGCATCGCGGCGTGCTGGCGCTCGGCCGCAAACCCGCAGCGGACGTCGGCACTGCGCTTCTTGGCAGGCTGCCGGAAAAGAGCCTGGTGCTCGCCGGCTGCGGCCTGTCCAACCATGACAATGTCGGCTCGATCTTCCGCAATGCCGCGGCCTTCGGCGCGGATGCGGTCTTCCTCGACGAAACCTCCTGCGATCCGCTCTATCGCAAGGCGATCCGGGTTTCCGTCGGCTCGGTGCTGAGCGTGCCGTTTTTCCGAGGACTTGGCGCCCAGGCGATGCTGGAGGGGCTGGCGGAAGCGGGCTTCGAGATCTGGGGGCTGTCGCCGCGCGGTGCAGTTTCGGTCACGGCCATTCCGGCGGCGCGACGGATCGCGCTGGTGCTCGGTACGGAAGGCGAGGGGCTGCCGCAGAGCATCCTGTCCCGCTTCCACACGGCGCGCATTCCGCAGCGCCCCGGTCTCGACAGTCTCAATGTCGCGACGGCGAGCGGGATTGCGCTCTATCAGATTGCTCTGGCCATGGGCCGGGTCGACTGACGCCGTTCAGCAGCGCACGCCATCCCACAATTCGTTCGGCGAGCCGGACTGGTCCCGCCATTTTCCGGTAAAGCCGCTGTAGTCTGGCTTGAAGGTGATGGTGAGCTTGCCGCTGCCGTATTTGTCCTGCCAGTCCAGCGTATGGTCGAGGCCGGTGACGGGGGCGGGTTCGTTGAGCGTGCCCGCGGTCATCGTGCCGACATCGGCGAATCGGTAGGTGCCGGTCAGCCGGCCGTCGCTTTCCGTCTTGAATTCGGTATTGGTCTGGACGAGGGCGCCGTTGCTCCACAGCCGGCCGCAATATTGGCCGGTGGCGGTCGCCTCCTGTTTCGGAGACGGCGCGTTGGCGCCGGTGAGGCTGAGCACGAGAGCGAGGATGGCAGTCTTCATATCGCGCTCTCCCTGGGGTCAGGCCTCGTCGCGGCCGATCTGTTCGCGCACCCGTTGGGCAAGGCTGCGGTCGTCGCCCTCGAGGCTCGGGTCGAGGGCCGCGATCAGATCATGCACCGGCGAGCTTGCGCCTTCGCGCGCGGCGGTCAGAACGATCATCTTGCTGGCGAGGTCGGCCATTTCTTCTCGCAGGGCAGCGTCGTTGGCACCGGTCTTGGCCGCTAGCAGACGCTCGGAAAGCGCTGTGCCCTGATTGCGCACATCCTCCTCCGGCGCGACGATGTCGATGGGCGGCACGACCTTCTCGGCGCTGCGCTGGGGCAGCTTGACCGGGGTCAGGGCGCGGGTAATGCCGCTCGTGCGGGCCGTTTTGGCGACCTCTTTGTTTTCGGCGGTCAACGTCTTCACCTTATCGCGCAGGCGGGTGATTTCCGCGATGCGCCGTTCGATTGCATTGTCCTTGTCAGCCGCACCGGCCAGTTCGCGCGTCAGCCGCGTTTCGAGCTGGCGCACGCGGCCCTCTTCTCGGCCGAGGCGCAGCTCCAGTGACTTCGCGTTTTCGCTTGCGGTCTTGAGATCGTCGCGCGCCTTGTCGCG
>CBFGOD010000496.1:0-3247 GCA_965650295.1 uncultured Shinella sp.
CCGCATCGTCGAGACTGGCATTCTGCCCGAAGGCGCCTTGCAGCTCGTCTGCGGCTCGGTCGGCGATCTGCTCGATCATGTCGAGGGACAGGATGCCGTGACCTTCACCGGCTCGGCCTCGACAGGTCAGCGCCTCAAGACGCACAAGGCCATCGTCCAGAATTCCGTGCGCTTCACCATGGAGGCCGACAGCCTCAACGCTGCCGTGCTCGGCCTCGATGCCGCGCCCGGCACGGAGGAGTTCGACCTCTTCGTCAAGGAAGTCGCACGCGAGATGACGGTGAAGGCCGGGCAGAAATGCACCGCGATCCGCCGCGTCATCGCCCCCCGTTCCTATAGCGAAGCCCTCATAGAAAGCCTGCGCGCGCGCCTTGACAAGACCGTCATCGGCAATCCCGCTGACGAGGCCGTCCGTATGGGCCCGCTCGCCAGCCTCGACCAGCGCGAAGAGGTTCGCGCCCGCATCCGCGATCTCTCGGTGGACGCCGAAATCGTCGCCGGCGATCCCGATACTGCGACCGTCCAGTCCGGCGATGCCGCGGCCGGCGCCTTTCTCAATCCGGTGCTGCTCTATTGCGACAAGCCGGGTGCTGCGCGTGCCATCCACGATGTCGAGGCCTTCGGTCCCGTCAGTACCGTCATGCCCTATGACACCGCAGAAGAAGCGGTCGATCTTGCCCGCCGCGGCAAGGGCAGCCTTGTGGCCTCGGTCTTCACCAACGATCCCGGTTTCGCCGAAGAGGTCGTGCTGGGCCTTGCGCCCTTCCATGGCCGCGTGATGATCGGCAACCGCGTCAGCGCCAAGTCCTCCACCGGCCACGGCTCGCCCCTGCCGGGCCTCGTCCACGGCGGTCCCGGCCGCGCGGGCGGCGGGGAGGAGCTGGGCGGCATGCGCGGCGTCAAGCATTACATGCAGCGCACCGCCATCCAGGGCGCGCCGACTATGCTCTCCGCCGTCACCGGCCGCTGGCTCGCGGGTGCGGATGCGGATGCACGGGCGGGCGGCGAGCATCCGTTCCGCAAGTCGCTGGCGGAACTGAAGATCGGCGACCAGCTGATCACCGCGTCGCGCACGGTGACGCTCGACGATATCGAGCACTTCGCCCACTTCACCGGCGATACCTTCTATGCCCATATGGACGAAGAGGCCGCCAAGGCGAACCCGTTCTTCGACGGGCGCGTGGCGCATGGCTATCTCATCGTCTCCTTCGCCGCCGGCCTCTTCGTCGATCCGGCGCCGGGTCCGGTGCTTGCCAATTACGGTGTCGACAACCTGCGCTTCCTGACACCGGTCAATCCGGGTGATACGCTGAAGGTGCAGCTCACCTGCAAGGAGATCAATCCGCGCGCCAATGCCGAGCACGGCGAGGTGCGCTGGGATTGCAACGTAACGAACCAGAGCGGGGCAACCGTCGCGCAATACGACGTCCTGACGATGGTGGCCAAGACGAGAGAGTGACCGAATGGACCCGCGCCGCCTGGAAATGACCGTTCTGATGACGCCCGACATGGCGAATTTTTCCGGAAAGGTCCACGGCGGCGCGTTGCTCAACCTGCTCGACCGCGTGGCCTTCTCCTGCGCCTCGCGCTACTCGCAGCAATATGCGGTGACGCTATCGGTCGATCAGGTGATGTTCAAGGAGCCGATCCATGTCGGCGAACTCGTCACCTTCCGCGCTTCGGTCAACCACACCGGCCGCACCTCCATGGAGATCGGCATCCGCGTCGAGGCGGAAAACATCCGCTCCGGCCAGCGCCGGCACACCAATTCCTGCTACTTCACCATGGTCGCCGTGGACGATGCTGGAAAGCCGGTGCGCGTGCCGGAACTGCAGCCGAAGGACGCCGTGGCTGTCAGGCGCTACAAGGCGGCCGAATTGCGTCGCACGCTGCGGCGCGAGTTTGCCGAGCGGCTGGAGTCGGTTGCCGCGACGGGCAAGGATGTGGAGAAGGATGACAACTAAGGGCCTGCAGCGGCGGTTTTAGTCCACTTTTCTTTCATACTTGAGCTGCTGTAAAACCCGGCCTACGAGAGGGGGCAACAAGTTTTTTGCGCCAAAATGTAAGCACAACATTACATAAACTCCCCCCGTTGACAAATCGCCTCGCAGCGTTTTTGCTTAAGGCATTCACCAGGGGGGTCCCGACAAGGGGCTGAGATACTGCTGGCTTTCGCAGCGCAGTGACCCGTTGAACCTGATCCAGTTCATACTGGCGTAGGGACGGTGCAAGCGCTGTGGCAGGACATCCGCAAACCCGGAGTCTGCGTCCGGCGTCCTTCCATCATTCCGGCTCTAGGACTGGGTCTCCAAACGAAACTTGGAGCCTCACGATGAATATTGCCGCCCAAAAGCTTACCCCGACCGTCACCACCGGCGCCCTGCCCGCCTCGCGCAAGATCCACATTGCCGGTGAGCAGCATCCGGACATCCGCGTGCCGATGCGCGAGATTTCGCTGCATCCGACCTCGGGCGAACCGCCTGTCATCGTCTACGATGCCTCCGGCCCCTATACCGACCCCAACCACGTGGTCGCCATCGATGCCGGCCTCCCACGGCTGCGCGAAAGCTGGGTTATCACCCGCGGCGATACCGAGGGATACGAAGGCCGCCATATCCGCCCGGAGGACAACGGCTTTGCCACGGGCGAGCGGCTGACACCGGAATTTCCCGTGCGCAACCATCCCCGCCGGGCGAAGGACGGCAAGGCGGTGACGCAGCTCGCTTATGCCCGCGCCGGTATCATCACGCCGGAAATGGAGTTCATCGCTATCAGGGAAAATCTGGGCCGCAAGGCTGCGAAGGATGCGCTTGCCCGCGACGGCGAAAGCTTTGGCGCACATATCCCCGATTTCGTGACGCCGGAATTCGTCCGCCAGGAGGTTGCGAGTGGCCGGGCGATCATCCCCGCCAACATCAACCATCCGGAAGCCGAGCCGATGATCATCGGCCGCAACTTCCTGGTGAAGATCAACGCCAATATCGGCAACTCCGCCGTCACCTCCTCCATGGCGGAGGAGGTCGAGAAAATGGTCTGGGCGATCCGCTGGGGTGGCGATACGGTCATGGACCTCTCGACCGGCCGCAACATCCACAACATCCGCGAATGGATCATCCGCAACTCCCCCGTCCCGATCGGCACCGTGCCGCTCTACCAGGCGCTGGAGAAGGTCAACGGCATCGCCGAAGACCTGACTTGGGAAGTCTTCCGCGACACGCTGATCGAGCAGGCCGAGCAGGGCGTCGAT
>CBFGOD010000497.1:0-3230 GCA_965650295.1 uncultured Shinella sp.
GACCGTATCGTCGTGATGAACAAGGGCCGGATCGAGGATGTCGGCACGCCGGCCTCGATCTATATGCGCCCTCGTTCGCTGTTTTCCGCCGGCTTCATGGGCGAGGCCAATTTCCTGCCGGCGAAGGTGCGTGGCATTTCCGGTGGCGAAGCCAAGATGGAAACCGCGCTTGGCCGCGTGGCGCTGCCCGCCTCCGCCTTCGTTTCCGGTTCGCCTGCGGTCGGCAAGGACGTCACGCTCTGCATTCGCCCGGAGCATTTCCGCACCGCCAATGCGGATGTGCCGACCGTCTCGCTCGGCCGCGGCCGCATCACCGGCAGCGCCTTCTTCGGCACGCATCACCGTTGCCATGTTACGGCGGGCGATACGGTCCTGACGGCCCACCTTCCCCAGACCGACAATCCTGAAGCCGGCGCCGAGCTTGACCTTCGGCTGAAGGCGGATAGCATCGTCGTGCTTCAGGACGGAGCGGGAGTGTAAGGGTCATGCAGCGCATCCGCCCGGAGGATTGGTACAGCGTGCGGCGTCTCGACGACGACGTTACCGCCATTTCCGAGCCCTATATCCAGGAATTCTACCGCTGCAACATCTGGCATGTGCGCGGGCGTGACCGCGACATGCTGGTCGATAGCGGCATGGGTGTCGTGTCGCTCACGCAATGGGTGCCGCTGGTGACGGAGCGCGACCTGATCGCGGTGGCCAGCCACACCCATTTCGATCATATCGGCTGCCATCACGAATTCGAATGCCGTGCCGTGCATTCCGCCGAAGCCGATCTTCTCGCAAATCCGACACGGGAAAACACGCTTGCCGATCCCTATGTCACCGACGAGATTTTCGACGCGCTGCCGCCGGAACCCTATTGCTCGAAATGTTACGCCGTGAAGCGGGCGTCAGCGACGCGCATTCTCGAAGACGGTGATGTGATCGATCTCGGCGATCGCCATTTCGAGGTCATACACACGCCAGGCCACTCCCCGGGGGGTATTGCGCTCTACGAGAAGGCATCCGAAATTCTGTTCTCAGGCGACATCGTCTATGACGGTCCGCTGATCGAGGACACCTATCATTCCGATGGGAAAGACTACATCGCCTCGATGGAACGGCTCATGACCCTGCCGGTGCGGCTGGTGCATGGCGGCCATTTTCCGAGTTTCAGCGGCGAACGCTACCGCCAGCTCATCAGGGACTGGCTCGATGAAAAACAGAAGTGACGGGAGAAAAGCATGCTCGACAAGCGCAAATTCTACATCGACGGCCAGTGGGTCGATCCGCTGAAGGCCAATGACCTCGCGGTGATCAACCCGGCAACGGAAAAGCCGATCGCGGTCATCACCATGGGTACGGCGGCCGATATCGACCGCGCCGTCGCCGCCGCCAAGAAGGCTTTTGCGACCTACAGCCAGACCAGCGTCGAAGAGCGCCTCGCCCTGCTCGAAAAGCTGCTCGAAATCTACAAGCGCCGCTATGACGAGATGGCTCGCACCATCACGCGGGAACTCGGCGCGCCCATCACCATGAGCACCGAGCAGCAGGCCGATGTCGGCGTCGGCCATCTCCAGGGCTTCATCGACGCGCTGAAGCGCCTGAAGAGCCGCGACGTGCTGCCGAACGGCGACATCGTGCGCCGCGAGCCGATCGGCGTGTGCGGCCTCATCACGCCGTGGAACTGGCCGATCAACCAGATCGCGCTGAAGGTCGTGCCGGCGCTTGCCACGGGCTCGACCTGCATTCTGAAACCTTCGGAATTCACGCCGCTCAACGCCATGCTCTATGCCGAGATGGTGCATGAGGCCGGCTTCCCGGCGGGCACCTTCAACCTCGTCAACGGCGACGGCATCGAATGCGGTGCGACGCTCTCCAAGCACAAGGACGTCGACATGATGTCCTTCACCGGCTCCACCCGCGCCGGCATCGCCGTCAGCAAGGATGCGGCCGAGACGGTCAAGCGCGTGACGCTGGAACTCGGCGGCAAATCGCCGAACCTCGTCTTCGCCGATGCGGACCTCGAGGACCGCGTTTCCGGCACGGTCCGCGAATGCTTCAACAATTCCGGCCAGTCCTGCGACGCGCCGACCCGCATGCTCGTCGAGCGCTCCGCCTATGACAAGGTGGTCGAGATCGCCGAGCGCGTGGGCAAGGAAGCGACCGTCGGCAATCCGGAACAGGAAGGCACCCATATCGGCCCGCTCGTCTCGCACATCCAGTTCGGCCGCGTGCAGGCGCTGATCGAAGCGGGTGTTGCGGAAGGTGCCCGCCTTCTCGTCGGCGGCCCGGGCAAGCCGGAAGGTTTCGAGACCGGCTATTTCGTCAAGCCGACGATCTTCGCCGACGTCAACAACGAGATGCGCATTGCCCGTGAAGAGGTGTTCGGCCCGGTTCTCGCCATCATCCCCTTCGACACCGAAGAGGAAGCCATCGCGATCGCCAATGACACGGCCTATGGCCTTGCCGCCTATCTCCAGACCGGTAATCCGGAGCGCGCCGAGCGCGTCGCCGCCCGTCTGCGTGCCGGCATGGTGCATATCAACGGTGGTCCGCACCGCTACGGCAGCCCCTTCGGCGGCTACAAGCAGTCGGGCAACGGCCGTGAAGGCGGCATGTTCGGCCTCGAGGACTTCCTCGAAGTGAAGACGGTTCACCGCCCCGACGCGGCTTAAGCGTCAAGGCAAGTCTCGGAAGGCGGCGCTCGAAAGGGTGCCGTCTTTTGTATGTGTCCAAAGATTTCCGCATAAATTAGCGGGTGCCGTATGGTTCCAGGCGACGCGGTCTGATAGCCCGCTGCTTTCGCGATGATCGGACTGCTGCCCGTGTCTCAGACTTCCTCTCCCTCCCAGACCCGTCTTGCCGTTGCCGCGCTTCTCCTAGGGGGCATTGCCATCGGTGGCTCGCCGATTTTTGTGCGGCTCTCGGAGGTCGGTCCACTGGCAACGGCGTTCTGGCGCGTCTCGCTTGCCATCCTGCCGTTCCTTCTGATGTCCCGCCTGGGGAAACAAGCAGATGAGCAGCCCTCCGGCCTCCGCGATTATGTCTTTCTGCTGCTGCCCGGTGTGTTCCTCGCCATCGATCTCGTCGCCTGGCATCTTGCCTTGCATATGACCTCCGTCGCCAACGCCACGCTGCTCGCCAATCTGGCGCCGGTTTTCGTCACGCTCGGTTCCTGGCTGTTCTTCCGAGCCCGCATCACGCCGGTCTTCCTGGCGGGGCTTGCACTCGCCCTCATCGGGATC
>CBFGOD010000498.1:0-3229 GCA_965650295.1 uncultured Shinella sp.
GCAAAAAATTACCGCCGGCGACACGTTGACGGTGCCCGACGCCTCGTTCAAGCGCATGGCGCTGGTCATCGGCATGTCCGCCTACAGTTCGATCTCTCCACTGAAAAACACCGCCTCCGACGCCCGCGCGGTCGCCGATATGCTGCAACGCCTCGGCTTCACGGTCGATCTCGCCGTCGATGTGCCGCTCGTCCAGATGCGGGAGACGGTCACGGCCTTTTCGCGCAAGGTCGAGACCGCCGATATCGCGCTTGTCTATTATGCCGGCCACGGCGTGGAGGCGGCCGGCGAAAACTATCTCGTGCCGATCGATATCAAGGTCGATGACCCCGCGAAAATCCCTGATCAGGCCGTCAGCCTGTCCACGGTGCTGCGCAGCGTGGAGCGGGCGCGAAAGCTGCGCGTCGTCATTCTCGATTCCTGCCGCAACAATCCCTTTCCGACATTGGCCGGCGTGGTGGCGGCCAATGGCGCGAAGCTCGGCGGCGATGGTCTCGCGGCGCCGGATCCCTCACGAGGTATGCTGGTGATCTACGCGGCCGAAGGCGGCAAGGTGGCGCTCGATGGCGATGGCGAGCACAGCCCCTTCGCCACCGCCATCCTCGAAAACCTGCCCAGGCCGAATGTCGAGATCGGCCTCGTCTTCCGCCAGGTGCGGGACCGCGTGATGTCGCTCACCGCCAATCGCCAGCAGCCGCATTTCTACGGCTCCCTGTCGGGTGCGCCCTATTTCCTGGCCGGCGAGGATGCCGCCGTCGCCGATAACGGCGACAAGGCTTCGCAATGGCAGGCGCTGAAGCCCGATCAGGAGGTGCAGCTCGCGGCCCTTGCAGGCGAAGGCAATACGCGCGCCATGCTGGGGCTCGGCTATATGGCGCTGACGCCGGACAGCCAGAAATTCCAGCCCGAAAAAGCCTTCGAATTTTTCCGCAAAGCCGCTGAAGCCGGCGATGCCGAAGCCGTGTTCGAACTCGGCAAGCTGCATGAAAAGGGCATCGGCACGACACAGAACGTGCCTGAGGCGATCAAACTCTACCAGCGCGCCGCCGATCTCGGTTTCGCCGACGCGATCAACGATCTCGGCTTCCTCTATTACCAGGGCGCGGAGGGTTTGCCGCGCAATCCGCAAAAAGCGGTCGAACTCTTCATCCGCGCGGCGGATCTGCGTCATCCGCAGGCGATGTTCAACGTCGCCGCATTGATCGACGACGGGCTGGTGCCCGGCAAGACCCCGGAAGACGCGGCGACCTATCTTTACCAGGCGCTGCGCTCTGGCGTGGACGACGTTCTCCAGCAGCTCTCGACGCGTCCGACCATGTTCAAGCCGCAAACGCGCCGCGCGCTGCAGGCGGAGCTCAGCCGCAACAAGTTCTACAAGGGCAGCATCGACGGCGAGATCGGCGCGGGCACCCAGCGCAGCATGCGCATCGCCTTCGGCCGGACGGAATAGGGGAAGTCAAAAGACATGATCAAATCGTCCCGTTTGCGCTTGATCCACGCCGCGTTGCTCGCCGGTGCCCTCGCCCTTACCGCCATGCCCGATGCCCTGGGCCAGACGAGCCCCGGTCGAGGCAGCACCTCGGCTCTCGGCACGGGCAGCGCCGCCTCTTCGGACGCCGTTGGCATGCCGACGGACTATCTGACATCCGCGATCGTGAAGAACATCAACGGCGCGCGCGCCGAATGCGCCAGCTACGAGCCCGTCTATCGCATCGATTGTCTGCGCCAGCGCCTTGCGGACATCGCCCAGCGCATCCCTGCGGGACCGGCCTATGCCGAGGCCCGCCAGATCATCAAACGCGCCTCCGGCAAGCTCGGCCGTATCCAGGCGGGCATTACCGACCACAAGGCACCACGACAGCGCTCAAGGGCCAATCCGCGACTGAAGCAGCCGAAGACCTATGCGGCGGTCAAGCGCGAAAATCTGGATAAGGCCATGGAGCAGGCGCGGCAGGTCATCGAGGAAGCCGAGACGCAATTGCTGCGCGCCGCCGAAAACTCGGAAAAACGCGCCGGTCACTATCAGAAAATCGCCGCTGCGCTCGATTCGACGAAGGTGCTTCTGCGCTCGTAAAATCCTAATGGGCAAACAGCCAGTTCAGCGTTTCCCGCCAGTCGGTCATGCGAACCGGCGTGCCGTGACCGCCGGTCTGGAACAGCACGAACCGCGCCGGGATACCGGCTTTGCGCAGCTTGCGGAACACCGTGATCTGGTCGTTCGCCGCATAGACGCTGTCGCTGTCGCCATGGGTGAAGAAAACAGGCAGCTTCGCCTTGAAGGCCGGCGTCTTCGCATAGTCGCCATCCGCCGCCCCGCCCATCAGCACCATGCCCGAGAGGCTTTTGACGGCAACGGGATCGCGCACCACGCGGGCACAGATGAAACTGCCCATCGAAGCACAGGCCAGAATGACCGGCGCATCCGGCGAGAGCGCCTTGGCACGCAGGATCAGCCCTGAGACATGCGCGGCCCCCGCATCGTCAAAGGACGTCACGCTCGGGGCATAGTAGACACCGCCGCCCCGCACCGCGAGGTTCTTCAGCCGGTTGAAATTGCCGCCGAAACTCCAGTCATTGCTGCCGAGCCGACGGTCGCCGCCACGGCCGTGGATGAAGATGACCGTGAAGGCCGCCCCCTCGCCCTTGCCGGTCATCGTCACATCGATCGGCCCGGCCGGCGTGTCGACCGTCGCATTCTGTTGCGCCTTCTTCACCGCCGTCGAGACATAGGTCGATTTCACCCGGCGTTCCGGCACCTGGTCGCGGCCGTTGATGTCACGCATTTCCTGATAATCGACGACGCGCAGCGCCCCGTCATCCGTCGTCTCGACCACCGTGCCATAGGCGAACAGCTCGTCCTTCCAGGGCTTAAGCGTCACCGCCATCGCATCCTGCACGGCCATGCCGGCGAAGAGCGCGGCGAAAACCAGCCTTTTCAGGCAATGAACTGTGGACTGACGCATGAACGGCGGCTCCTTGGGGCTGGCGATACTTGCCATCCACCCGCCCGCAACGCAATCCTTGGTCCAGCGGTTGGCGCGGCTTGACGACCGACGGACACGGGGGCGCCGCATAGTAGCGGCAAAAGACGAGACAGGACGGCCGGCCGGCGAAAGCCCGGCGTTGCCCTGCTGCCATCGCGAAATTTCCCTAAATCTGGCAGAGTCGCAGGTGATTCGCCGACCATCCCTTTTGCGCCAGACGCCGATCCCCTTTGATCGGCGGAAAA
>CBFGOD010000499.1:0-3229 GCA_965650295.1 uncultured Shinella sp.
CAGGCGAGCGCCATGAGGAGGGGGATATCGTCCTGCTTGCGGTTGGTCGCCCAGTGGATGTGGTTGATCGCTTCGTCCTTGCGCAGCGCGCGGTGCTTGCTGCCGTTCTTCAGGAAGAAGGCGAGCTCATCCCAGCTCGGATATTCCGGCGAGCAGAGCAGGCGCGAGACGGCGAAGGCGCCGCAGGCATTGGCCCAGGTGGCGGAGGTTTTGTGGTCCTCGCCCTTCAGCCAGCCGCGCAGGAAGCCGGATAGGAAGGCGTCGCCCGCGCCCAGCACATTATCGACCTCGATGGGGAAACCGTCGCCGACCACGCCGTCTTCCAGATCGTTGGAGATCGGGCCGTCATAGACGATGCAGCCCATGGCGCCGCGCTTCAGCACGATGGTCGCCGGGGAAACGGCGCGGATCGCCTTGAGCGACGAGAGCACGTCATCGGCGCCGGAGGCGATCATGATCTCCTCTTCGGTGCCGACGATCAGGTCGCAATCCGGCAGGACGGATTTCAGGATGGCGGAGACGCGGTCGGATTTCACATAGCGCTCGAAGCCTTCGGCATGGCCGGCGAGGCCCCAAAGGTTCGGGCGATAGTCGATATCGAAGATGACCTTGCCGCCGTTTTCCTTGGCAATGCGGATCGCCTTGCGCTGGGCGGCTTCCGTGTTGGGGCGGGAGAAATGCGTGCCGGAAACCAGCACGGCGCGCGACGAGCGCACGAAGGCCTCGTCCACGTCACCCTCGTCGAGCGCCATGTCGGCGCAGTCGGTGCGCACGAAGATCATCGGCGAGACGCCTTCGGATTCGATGGCGAGCAACACGAGTGCCGTCAGACGGTCCTTGTCTGTTTTGATGCCCTCGACGTTCACACCTTCACGAGCGGACTGCTCGCGAATGAAGCGGCCCATCTGCTCGTCGCCGACGCGGGTGATGAGGGCTGATTTCAGGCCGAGGCGGGCGGTGCCGATGGCGATGTTGGCGGGGCAGCCGCCGACGGATTTGGCGAAGGAGGCGGTGTCTTCGAGCCGCGTGCCGAGCTGCTGGCCGTAGAGATCGACCGATGAACGGCCGATCGTGATGACGTCAAGCGTTCTGGCTTGATCAATGTGCGGCATGTCTTCCTCCCGATCTCGCGGCGCCGTCATGAGAGCGCGGCGACATTCTGGGAAAATGAAACATGAATTCCATTATTATGTCAATTCGGAATGTTCATTCCATTTTTATTTCACAGCATTTCATTTGGATGTGCGGCGCAGACTGCGCCGTTTTTCGGCGATGGCGACCGGCAAGGCCATGGCAAGCGCCATGGAGGCGGAGAGCGAACGGAAGCCGGCATAGTCGGCCTCGGAGACCTCGAACCAGTGCGTGGCGGAGGCGGCCAGTGGTGAGAAGACCGAGTCGGTGATGGCGATGATCGGCACGCCGCGTGCGGCCAGTTCCTGCGCTTGCGTCAGGCTCTCGGCGGCATAGGGCGCGAAGCTCGCGGCGATCACAGCGTCCTTGTTCGTGGCGAATTGCACCATTTCGGGGTCGATGCCGTTGGGCGAGGCTACGATCTGGTGGCGGATGGCGAGCTTGCCAAAGGCATAGGCGATATGCGCCGTCAGCGGATAGGAGCGGCGCTTGGCGACGAGATAGATGGTTTCGGCGCGGGCGAGCAGATCAACGGATTTCGAGAAGGTCTCGCCGTCGATGGTGCTGGCGAGGCGGGCGACAGACTGGCTGGCGGCGGTGAGGAAGCCGGAGAGGAGTTCCGTGTCGCTGTTGGCCGCCGGCCCCGCTTCCAGCGAGGCGAGGCGCTCCTCATAAGACAGCGTGCGGTCGCGCAGCCGGGCGCGAAACACGTTCTGCAGGTCGGAAAACCCCTCATAGCCGAGATGATGGGCGAGGCGCACCAGGGTCGAGGGCTGCACGTCGGCGGCCGTTGCGATGCTGGCGGCGGTGCCGAAGGCCATTTCGTCGGGATTGGACAGCGCATAGGCCGCCACCTGCGCCAGCCGTTTCGGCATGGTCGCCTTGCGCTCGATGATGACGGAGCGCAAGCTGTCGAAATCGCGCGGCACGCGCGAAAGGGCCGTTTCGGTGTTGCTCATCGTGGTTCTCCTCGGCGGCCATTCTGCGACAAATGAAATAAATATTCCATATTTTCAGAAAAGATAGTTTTCGTTCCAAATCTTTCCCGCTATGGATGGCGTAAGAAGCGCCTGTGCGGCGAGATATAGCAATTCCGCCGCCGCTGCGTAGCGGAATTCAGCGAGGAGGAGGCGTCATGAAAGCTCTTGGCATCGGATTGATCGGAACCGGCTATATGGGCAAGTGCCATGCACTTGCCTGGAACAATGTCAGCACGGTCTTCGGCGATGTGGACCGTCCGCGCCTCGTGCATCTGGCGGAGGCCAATCCCGAACTCGCTGCCACCCGCGCCCGCGAATTCGGCTTTGCGAAATCGACCGCCAACTGGCGCGACCTGCTCTCCGATCCCGATGTCGACGTCATCTCCGTCACCACGCCGAACCAGTTCCATGCCGACATGGCGGTTGCGGCGCTTGAGGCGGGTAAACACGTCTGGTGCGAAAAGCCGATGGCGACGGCCTTTGCCGATGCCGAGCGCATGCTCGCCGCCCAGCGCTCCTCCGGCAAGGTGGCCGTGATGGGCTACAATTATATCCAGAACCCCGTCATGCGGCATATCCGTTCCCTGATCGACGAGGGCGCGATCGGCACGGTCAACCATGTGCGCGTCGAGATGGACGAGGACTTCATGGCCGATCCCGAGGCGGCGTTCTACTGGAAGAGCGAAGCGTCCTCCGGCTATGGCGCGCTCGACGATTTCGCCGTGCATCCGCTCTCGCTCCTGTGGAGCCTGTTCGGCCACGTCGAGGCGGTCATCGCTTCGCTGGCAAAACCCTATGCCGACCGCCCGGTGAAGGAAGGCGGCCGTCGCGCGGTGGAAAACCACGATATCGCCAGCGTCCTGATGCGCCTTCCCGGCGGCATTTCCGGCGTGCTCATGGCTAATCGCTCCGCCTGGGGCCGCAAGGGCCGCATCGCTCTGCAGGTCTATGGTTCGAAGGGGGCGATCCTCTACGATCAGGAGCGCATGAACGAGTTCCAGCTCTATACGACCGATGGCCGCGCCACCGAGCAGGGGTTCTCCACAATTCTGACGGCCCCGCACCACAAGCCCTATGACCGCTTCATTCCGGCCCCCGGCCATGGCCTCGGCTTCAAC
>CBFGOD010000500.1:0-3225 GCA_965650295.1 uncultured Shinella sp.
TTCCGGCAGCGCTGGTGTATCCAAGGTTATAACTCAGGAATCTTCCGTCCTCGATCAAGCGCTTCAGAATGGGTATGTCCCGCGCGTAATCCTCAATCGACCGGCCTGAAGGCGCGAAACCCACGATTGGGAAAAATGGCATGCAGACGAAGCGTGCGTTCTTCGCGGCTGCCTCGACCTTGTCCGCATCGCGGCCAAGCACCAGCGCTATGTCGGAAATACCGGCCTTCGCCAACGCATCCACGACATGGGCGATCATCGGACGGTTGGCGACGGGATGCAGCACCTTCGACTGCGAGGACTTCATGCGCGTGCTTTCGCCGGCAGCCAGGATCACGGCCAGGCAGGTGCGTTTCGTCCGGTCAGCAGTCATGGAATCCCTCGTTCATCCGAATTGACGGCGTTCCTTAGCAAAAACGCGGCAAGGAAGACAAAGGGATTTCTCAAGTCGCGCTGCGCAGGCGGCTTTCCGTGAGCAGGCCGTTCTCATCGAGAATAGGATAGGCGACCGAGACGAGGTGCGCATTGACGCGCTTCAGGTCACGCAGCATGTCGAGATGCAGCGAGCTCGTCTGGAGGCTGTCGAGACGGCCGTCGCGTAGCCGCTCGAGGTGCCGTTCGGACGATTGTTTTTCCATGCGCCGCACGTCGACCTTCACCTCCATCAGCTGGCGGGCAAGGCCAGCGTCGCGCGTGACGAAGATCGTCTGGGCGATGCGCAAGTTCTCGATCGTCAGGTTGAAAAGGTTGGCGAGTTCCTTGTAGCCGTCCTCGGAGAATTTGAGGCCGTTGGCGATCTTCTTGCGCACCTGCTCCTGCAGGCCCTTCTCGATGATGTCGCCGACATGTTCGAGATTGATGGCATAGTCGATGATGACGATGGAGCGCGCCGCGCATTCACCGGTCACACCCTGCCGCCCAAGGCGGGAAAGATAGATCTTCACTTCCTGCTGCAGCGCATCGACCTGACGCTCCAGTTCGCCGACATCCTTCATCGGCGCGAGATTGTTGTCGTTGAAGGCCCGCATGGTGCGGATCAGCATGGATTCGATGAGATCGCCGACACGCAGGACTTCGCGCGTCGCCCCCGAGAGCGCCACGACCGGGCTAGAAAGCGCTGTATCATCGAGATATTTAGGCCCGGTTTCCGGCTGCTTTTCCTCGGGAATGAGTTTTTCCATTAGGCGCGACAGCAGGCCGGAGAGCGGCCAGAGCACCAGCGCGACCACCAGATTGAAGGCGAGATGCACATCGACCGGCAGCTTCGAGGCAGGAATGGGCAGCGTGGCGAGAAGGGCTGCGACCTGGCTGGCAAAGGGCAGCACGACGAGGCAACCGACACCGCGCACCAGAAGATTGCCAAGCGTGACGCGCCGGGCCGAGGCGGTCGATTTCAGCGTCGCGATCACAGGCGGAACCGCGCCGCCGAGATTGGCACCCAGCACGAGGATGACCGTCAGAGCAGGCGAAAGAATACCCATGGCCGTCAACGACAGGATCAGCACTACCACCGCAAGGCTGGAAGACGAGATGATTGCCAGCACCGTCGAGAAGGCGAGCGCGACCGGCCAGGCGCCGTCAAGCAGCGTCAGGAAGGCGGCAAGCGCCGGCGACTGGCGCATCGGCTCCGTCGCGAGACTAAGCAGGTGCAGCGAGAGCAGCATGAGGCCGATGCCGACAAGCGCGGAACCGAGCCCCTGCCGCGCGGTGGAGCTGCTCGACTTATAGAGCACGACACCGACGAGAATGATCAACGGCGAAACCGATTCGATGCCCGTCGCCACAAGCCACGCTGTGACCGCCGTGCCGACATTGGCGCCGAGCAGCACGATCTGCGCCATGCGGGCACGCACCAGATTGCGCTCAACGAAGGAGGAAATCATCAGCGCCGTGGCGGTGGAGCTTTGCAGGGCGATGGTGGCGACGAAGCCGGCGAAGAAGGAGCGGAACGGTCCACGCGTGCCGAGCGCCAGCCCGGAGCGCAGTTTCACGCCGAAAGCCCGCGTCATGCCATCCTTCACCTGTGCGAGGCCGAACAGGAGCAGCGCGACCGCGCCGAACAGGTTGATCATGACAACAGTCGATTCCACCGTAATATTCCTCCTGGCCCTCGCAAGGGACTCAAACCCGCCTCAACCTGCATCGGATCATGATCCACGCCATACCGATAGGCTAGTGTGACAGGAATACGTCAATAATTTCAAAAAAATTTGTTTCGCCGACGAACAAAATCGCCAAGCGCTGTCCGATCTGCGCCAGCCATGATTTTCCCATGGCATCAACGCGGTCTGCGCACTTCAATTCGCGCAAACTTTCCGATAAGAGACGAACTCCGGCCGCATGGCCGCCGATTTTGAGGAAATGTAGACGATGCTCGAAGCCCTGAGAAGCGCTGCCCAGACCTGGGTGGCAAAAGCCTTGATGATCGTATTGGTCGGTTCCTTTGCGATCTGGGGTGTTTCGAGCTCGCTGGTGACGGGCGCATCGAATTCAGTCGTCACGGTCGGTGACGTCAGCGTTTCGCCGACGGATTTCCGCCTCGCCTATGAGCGCCAGGTCGCAACGCTCTCGCAGCGCTTCGGCACGCGCCTCAATGCCGAACAGGCCCGCGCCTTCGGCGTCGAAAACCAGGTCTTTGCCGAACTCGTCGCCGGTGCGGCACTCGACCAGCTGGCGCGCGACATGAACCTCGGCCTCTCCGAGGGCCGCCTCGCCCAGCTGATCGCCGACGATCCGGCCTTCAAGGGCGTCAACGGCCAGTTCGACCGAACGGCCTTCTCTGCCGTGCTGCGCAATGCCGGCCTGCGCGAGAACGACTATATCAACAACCGCAGCCAGGTTGCCGTACGCACGCAGATCGTCGAAGCGGTTTCCGACGGCTACAAGGCGCCGGAAGCGCTGACCACTGCGCTGCGCCAGTACCGTAACGAATCCCGCACCATCGACTTCCTGCTCCTGAGCAACGCCAATATCGACCCGATCAAGACGCCGGGCGACGATGTGCTCGCGCCCTGGTTCGAGCAGAACAAGGCGAAGTACCGCGCGCCGGAATACCGCAAGTTCGTCTATGTCGCGCTGGAGCCGAAGGATCTCGTCGACACCGCCGCCATCACCGAGGACATGGTGAAGGCGGAATATGAGCGCATCAAGGACAAGTACCGCACGCCGGCCACACGCGCGATCGAGCAGCTGACCTTCAAGGATCGCGCCGCCGCCGATGCCGCC
>CBFGOD010000501.1:0-3208 GCA_965650295.1 uncultured Shinella sp.
ATCTCGACCTGAAGGCCGACCTGACGCAGGAGACCGCCCGGCGCTGGTTCGCGCGCACGCTTTCCATGCGCTCCCCGCGCGATCCGGCCCTGCCGGTGCGGCCCGGCCGCCCGGAAAAGCCGGAACTCATTCCGCCCAAACATATGGAGAAGCGTTCGCTGCACACCGAGAAGGGTCGCATCGCACTGCTTCATGCATTGGCTCATATCGAACTGAATGCCGTGGACCTTGCGCTCGACATCGTCGCGCGCTTCACAACCGAGCGTGTGCCGCATTCCTTCTTCGACGGCTGGATGCAGGTGGCCTTCGAGGAAGCGAAGCATTTCCGGCTTATCCGCGACCGGTTGCGCGAACTCGGGGCCGAATACGGCGACCTGCCGGCGCATGACGGCCTGTGGAAGGCGGCGCACGATACACGCAACGACCTCACCGCCCGCCTCGCCGTCGTGCCGCTGATCCTGGAAGCGCGCGGCCTCGACGTGACGCCGACTTTGCAGATGAAGATGCGCGAGACCGGCGATCACGCCAGCGCCGATATTCTCGACATCATCTACAATGACGAAAAGGGCCATGTGGCCGTCGGCGCGAAATGGTTCCGCTTCCTGTGCGCCCGCGAAAAGAAGGATCCCTCCGCGACCTTCAAAGAGCTGGTGCGCAGCAATTTCCGCGGTCCGCTGAAGCCGCCGTTCAACGATGTCGCCCGCGCGGAGGCCGGCCTCACGCCGTCCTTCTACCGGTCACTCGTTTCCGTCAGTCAGAGCTAATATTTCAGGACGCCAATACGCTGACGAAAGGCTTTGTTAACCCTAACAATGTGTAATTCCCCGCACGAGACCAAAGGAATCGGTCGGGGAGTTTGTGGTGGCGGAGCGTCCTGAAAACCGCGTATTCGGAAAGCGCGCTGAGCAGCATGTCGTAATCCTGGCAAGCGGCGACAAGATCCGCCACATGACGATCCGCCCCTGGATGGCGGCCGTCACCTTCTGCTTTGCCGGCATGTTCACCGTCGGCTACCTCGCCGCAACCTCCTATCTCGTGCTGCGCGACGACCTGATCGGCGCCACCATGGCGCGCCAGGCGCGCATGCAGCACGACTACGAAGACCGCATCTCCGCCCTTCGCGCACAGGTCGACCGCGTCACCAGCCGCCAGCTTCTCGACCAGCAGGTCGTGGAGGAAAAGGTCGAGAAGCTGATGCAGCAGCAGCTCGCACTCTCCGAACGGCACGGCAAGCTGGACGCGCTGCTCAACCGCGCCGACGCGGGCGGCGTTTCCGGCGATGTACCCTTGCCGGGCGAAAAACCCGTCACGGACGGCCGCCGCGCCGATGCAATCAATGCCATCATGGGATCGGCCGGCGGCGCATCGCAGAAGTCGGCATCGCTTGCCTATGCGGCAACGGGCGAATCGGTTGCCGACCGCGCCGACCGTCTGTTCTCCAAGGTCACGCTGTCCCTCAAGGATCTCGAACACGAACAGATCGGGCGTATCCAGTCGCTGACGGCTGGCGCGTCCGAAACCGCCAATGCCATCCAGACGATCCTGCGCCGCACCGGCTTCGACGTTGCCGAGACCACCGAGGGCGATACCGAGACGGGCATCGGTGGCCCGTTCGTTGAGCCGGAAACCTTCAACGATCCTTTCGAAGCATCGATCAACGACCTTGATGTCGCGCTGGAACGCCTCGACAGCGCCCGCCGCACGGCGCGAAAACTGCCCTTCGGCAACCCCTCGCCGGGTAGCGGCATCACCAGCCGTTTCGGTAACCGCACGGATCCGTTTCTGGGGCGCCTGGCGCTGCATGCCGGTATCGATTTTCGCGTCAGCACAGGCACGGAGATACATTCCACTGGCGCTGGCACCGTCGTCGTCGCCGGCCGCAACGGTGGCTACGGCAACATGGTCGAGATCGACCATGGCAACGGCCTGACCACACGCTACGCCCATCTGTCGCGCGTCCTCGTCAAGGTCGGCGACCATGTCGAGGCCGCGGACGCCGTCGGCCTCTCGGGCACGACGGGCCGCTCCACCGGCCCGCACCTGCATTACGAAGTTCGCCGCGACGGCAAGGCGGTCGACCCCATGCGCTTCCTGACCGCAGGCATGAAACTGACCACCTACATGGATTGACGTAACGCAATTTGTAGCCCCCTCGAACGCCAAAAGCGATCGCCAGAGGCTTCAAATTGCTCGCGGATTTACCAAATTCGCTGATTTCCTTGACTTTCCGGCGCTTTGGGCCTAAGTGCGCTGCATCCTAGCGGCGATGTGCCCGCTGCAACCCATTGCGTTCGCAAGAACCGGAACGGAAACCTTTTTCCTTTGACCACTTTTGCTGATCTTGGCCTGAGCCAGAAAGTCCTGTCCGCCGTCACAGATTCGGGCTACACGATCCCGACCCCGATCCAGGCCGGCGCCATCCCGCCGGCGCTCGCGCGGCGCGACATTCTCGGCATTGCCCAGACGGGCACCGGCAAGACCGCTTCCTTCGTCCTCCCGATGCTGACGCTGCTCGAAAAGGGCCGCGCCCGTGCCCGCATGCCGCGCACGCTGATCCTCGAGCCGACGCGCGAACTCGCAGCCCAGGTCGCGGAAAACTTCGAGAAATACGGCAAGAATCACAAGCTGAACGTCGCGCTGCTCATCGGCGGCGTCTCCTTCGACGAGCAGGACCGCAAGCTGGAGCGCGGCGCAGACGTCCTCATCTGCACCCCCGGCCGCCTGCTCGACCATTGCGAGCGCGGCAAGCTGCTGATGACCGGCGTCGAGATCCTCGTCATCGACGAAGCCGACCGCATGCTCGACATGGGCTTCATTCCCGATATCGAGCGCATCGCCAAGCTCATCCCCTTCACGCGCCAGACCCTGTTCTTCTCGGCCACCATGCCGCCGGAAATCCA
The DNA here is from genome assembly GCA_965650295.1 of uncultured Shinella sp. GTDB lineage: Bacteria > Pseudomonadota > Alphaproteobacteria > Rhizobiales > Rhizobiaceae > Shinella. The sequence continues at coordinate 2,901 of CBFGOD010000501.1, forward strand.
GAAGCTGGCCGACCGCTTCCTGCAGAACCCGGAGCGGATCGAAGTGGCGCCGCCGTCCTCCACGGCCAAGACCGTGACGCAGCGTTTCGTCGCCACCCACAGCAAGGATTACGAGAAGCGCGCCACGTTGCGCGACCTCATCCGTGCGCAGGAAGACCTCAAGAACGCGATCATCTTCTGCAACCGCAAGGTCGATGTCGCCGATCTCTTCCGCTCGCTCGACCCCCACGGCTTCTCCGTCGGCGCGCTGCATGGCGACATGGACAAGCGTGCCCGCACGACGATGCTCGCCAACTACAAGGAAAACA
>CBFGOD010000502.1:0-3204 GCA_965650295.1 uncultured Shinella sp.
GCTGGTCTTCCCGCTGGCGCAGCTGCCGGAAATGTCGCGCGGCAAGGGTGTTCGCCTGCAGCGCTACAAGGACGGCGGCATCTCCGACCTGCGCTGCTTCGCCATTGCCGACGGCCTCACCTGGGACGACAGCGCCGGCCGCAACTTCGTGCGCACCAGGGAAGAGCTCGCCGAATGGCTCGCCGACCGCGCGACCGCCGGCCGCACCGTGCCGAAGGGTTTTCCACGCAGCGGCAAGTTCAGCGGCTGATCAGCCGGAATAGGGGGCGCTGACGTCGCGCAGAAAGCGCGTCGCGCCCTCTTCGTCGATCTCGCCTGCGGCGACGGCGAGGACGAATGCGATGATGTCCGCTTGCGATGCTTCAATCAGGAAGCCGTTGAGGATCAGGAATGTGAACGCGGCCAGAAAGCCGGTGCGCTTGTTCCCGTCAGAGAAGGGATGGTTGCGCACGATGCCGTAGAGGTAGGCTGCCGCCAATTCTAAAAGATCCGGCGTTCCATATGCCGCCTTGTTGAGCGGGCGGGCGAGAGCGGCCTCCAGAGCATTCTCGTCTTTAAGGCCGCCAAGCCCGCCATGCTCAAGAAGCTGCTCTTCGTGCATGACCTCAACAGCTTGGCGGGTCAGCCACTTGATGTCTCTCATTTGGCGAGTTCGCGGAGGGCGACGCGATATTTCTCCATACCCATTCTGGCGGCTTTGAGTTGTTCTGCCAGATCGGCGTTCTGGGGAATAAGCTGAATTTGACCGCTTTCTTCCTTCAACGTCAGTTCATCACCCGCCTTGACGCCCATGCGGTCGAGGACATCCTTCGGGATGATGATGCCTTCGGAATTGCCGATTTTGCGGATGGTGATGTTCATGGGCTTGCTCCGTTATAACCAAGTTATAACATCGTTTGGCGCCAATCTCAAGCCTCATCCCGTGAACGGAAACTCCACCGCCGCATCGCCTTCCTTGGCGACGCGGGCTTTGGAGCGCATTTGCCAGAGGGAATGGGCAAGCAGCGCGAGGATGAGAATGGAGCCGCCGATAAGGGTTTGCGTCGTGGGCGTCTCGGCAAAGACGACCCAGACCCAGATGGGGGCAAGAACGGTTTCAACGAGATAGAACATGCCGACTTCGGGCGCCGAGAGGTAGCGTGGACCGGTCGCAAGGCACCAGAAGGCAAGGGGTAGAAGGACGAGGCCGTTGAAAAGGATGTAGACGGGCTCGGCGATTTCCAGGCCGCCGGGGGGCAGGAAAAAAAGCCCTACGATGCCGGAGAGGACCGCGGCGACCAGCGGCACGAAACCCATATCGGCGCCGCTGCGGCGGCTGAGCGTGAGAGACGCCGCCAGGAGCAGCGCGGAACAGGCGGCCATGGCATCGCCGAAGAGGTTCCCGCTCGAAAGCCCATCATGCACGATCAGCAGGACGCCCGCGACCATGGCGGCCATGGTCAGCAGGGTCGCGTTGCTCGGTCGTTCACCCATGAAAAGCCAGGAGAGTATGGCGGCGAACATGGAGGTGAAGGCGAGGATGAAGACCACATTGGCCGTGGTGGTGTTGAACACCGCGAGCATGAAGGTCAGTCCGTTGATGCCATAGAGCAAGGCGATCAGCCAGCCGATGCCGCCGGGGACCAGAACCGTCTTGCGCCGAAGGACGAAATTCAGGAAGGCCCAGAGAACGATCGCCATGACGAAGACGGAGATGTTGCGCACGGCGACCATCGACCAGACGTCACCGTTTGCAGAGCGGATCAGCGGGATATCGAAGGAGAGGGCAAGGCCGCCGATGGCGGTGATGAGAAGGCCCTTGCGGTGAAGGGCGGGATCGCTTGTCTGGGACACGATGGGACCGAATCGGGGCTGGAGCATTTCCAGTCGAAGCGGGATCGCTTCGACGTCGGATAATGCGGCAAAAACAAATTCTTAAGGCATATCCGGTGTAGCGGAATTCACCGGATATGCCTTAAGAGGCAGTATCCTGCTCATCATAGCGTTCCCAACCGCGCGGCATCAGGTGCTCTTGCGGCAAAAACTTTGTTTTATAGTCCATTTTGCGCGATCCCTTGACCCAATAGCCGAGATAGACATGCGGCAGGCCGAGCGCCTTGGCGCGCCTGATATGGTCGAGGATCATGAAGGTGCCGAAGGAGCGATCGGCAAGCTCGGGATTGTAGAAGGAATAGACCATCGAGAGACCGTCGCCCATGCGGTCGGTCAGCGCCACGGCGAGCAACTCGCCCTTCGGACGCTCGTGCAGACCGGAGCCTTCCTCGCGCCGGCGGTATTCGACGATCTTGGTGTTGACGTGCGTGTCCTCCACCATCATCGCATAGTCGAGCACGGACATATCCGACATGCCGCCCTTCTGGTGGCGGGCGTCGAGATAGTGGCGGAAGAGCGTATATTGCTCGCTCGAGGGTTCGGCAGGGTATTCGTGGGCGATGAGATCGGCATTGGTCGCCAACACCCGGCGCATCGAGCGGCGCGGCGTAAATTCGTTGACGAGGATGCGCACGGAAATGCAGGCGCGGCAGGTTTCGCAGGCGGGGCGATAGGCGATGTTCTGCGAGCGGCGGAAGCCGCCCTGGGTCAGGAGATCGTTGAGTTCCGGCGCCCGTTCACCCACCAGATGGGTAAACACCTTCCTCTCCATCTCCTGCGGCAGGTAGGGACAGGCCGCAGGCGCGGTCAGATAAAACTGCGGAGAGGGTGTTGCCTGCGTATTCATCGGCCGTGAGGCGACTCCATCGCTTTATGACACATCTATGCCAATAGCATGGCCTAGTTCAAAAAAAGGTCAACTAGAGGATTTCACCCACATTCGCCGATCAATAGCGGTCGCGGCGAACCATGACGGTGCCGAGCAGCAGGTCATGCAGCAGGCGGCCGCGGTCGGTGAACAGGCCGACAAGCACGATGAACGGCGTCAGCACGGCATTGCCGATCCAGAACAGCACGAGATGCACGATCGCCGTCAGGAAATCCACCGGGCGGCCATCGACGCGGGCGAGCGCGAGACCCATGACATTCATGCCCGCACTCGCCTGCGAGGGACCGCCCATCGTCAAGCCGAAATAAAGCATGGCGACGATGGCGAAGAGGGCAGGGTAGAGGAAGAAGCCGAGGCCGAGCGTCAGGACGCCGAGGAAGAAGACGATGACGGCCGCCGGAATCCAGAGCAGGGCGACGATCGCATAATCGATCAGAAACGCA
>CBFGOD010000503.1:0-3191 GCA_965650295.1 uncultured Shinella sp.
TCGCCGGTCAGGATTTCCTGACGACCGTCGTCGAGCAGGACAACAACCGCTCCGGCGCCCGCGTCACCGGCGCGATGATCGACTACCTCGCGCCCGGCAATGCGGCGGCGACCGTCGCCCAGCTTGCTGATCCTGCCATCCGCATCGTCTCGCTGACGATCACCGAAGGCGGTTATTTCATCAATCCGGCTTCCGGCATCTTCGATCCGGCCCATCCGGCGATCGCTGCCGATGCCGCCAATCCGACCGAGCCGAAGACCGTCTTCGGCCTCATCCTCGCCGGCCTGAAAGCCCGCAGGGACAAGGGCATTGCGCCCTATACGGTCATGTCCTGCGATAACATTCCGCACAATGGCAAGGTGACGCATGCGGCCGTGTCCGGTCTCGCGCGCCTGTTCGATCCCGGTCTTGCCGACTGGATCGATGCCAATGTCGCCTTCCCGAACGGCATGGTCGATCGCATCACGCCTGCGACGGGGCCGCGCGAAATCGGCATCGTGGCCGACGACTACGGCATCGACGATGCCTGGCCGGTGTTCTGCGAAGAATTCAAGCAATGGGTGCTCGAAGACAAATTCCCCGAGGGGCGTCCGGCGCTGGAGAAGGTCGGCGTGCAGTTCGTGCCGGATGTCGCGCCCTACGAGCATATGAAGATCCGCATCCTCAATGGCGGCCATGCGGCGATCGCCTATCCGGCGGCGCTGCTCGACATCCACTTCGTGCATGAGGCGATGGAGGATCCGGATATCCGCGCCTTCCTCGCCAAGCTGGAGCTGGACGAGATCGTGCCTGTCATCCCGCCCGTGCCCAATACGGACCTGCGTGACTATTTCGGCCTGATCGAGCGCCGCTTCTCCAATCCCAAGATCGCCGACACCATTCCGCGGCTGGCGCAGGACGGCTCCAACCGCCAGCCGAAATTCATCCTGCCGTCGACGGCGGACCGCCTGTCGCGCAAGGAGGATGTCACCGGCCTGGCGCTCGTCTCCGCGCTCTGGTGCCACTATCTCGCCGGCACGACGGACAGCGGCAAGGCGATCAGTTTCAATGATCCCAACATCGACCGCATCCATGCGGCGGCCGTAGCGGCGAAGACCGACCCCGAGGCCTTCCTTGATCTCAAGGATATCTTCGGCGCGGTGGCGGAGTCCGATCTCTTCCGCAAGCGTTTTGCCAATGCGCTGACGTCGCTGCAGCAGAAGGGCACGCGGGCGACGCTCAGGCTTTATCTGGAAGACAGACTGGTCAATTGAGGAAACCCCAAAGATTCCAGGGCTTTCCATCCGGGAGGCCAGACAGTAGGACGGGGGCCTGAACACGGAACGGGAAACCATGGCCGCCACAGCGACTGAACTCGTCATTTTCGATTGCGACGGCGTGCTGGTCGACAGCGAGCCGATCTCGCTCGCCGTTCTGGTGGAGGCGCTTGCCGCGGCCGGTGTCGCGATGAGCGAGGAAGAGGCGCATGCGCGTTTTCTCGGCCGCAGCCTGAAAAGCATGTCGGAAATCCTGCACGACGAGTATGGTCTGGCGATCGACGCGGCTTTCCTGGAGTCTATGCGCAAGGTGCTTTACGAGCGGTTCCGCGCGGAGTTGCAGCCGATCGACGGCATCGCCGAGACGGTGGATGGGCTCGGCATCGCCCATTGCGTGGCCTCGTCGAGCCAGCCGGAGCGCATCCGCCTGTCGCTTTCCGTGACGGGCCTCATCGACCGTTTCGAACCCAATATATTCAGCGCCACCATGGTCTCGCGCGGCAAGCCGGCGCCCGATCTTTTCCTCCACGCCAGTGCGTCGATGGGCGTGGATCCCGCGCATTGCGTGGTCGTGGAAGACAGTCCGGCCGGCATCGAAGCGGCGAAATCCGCGGGCATGCGGGTGGTTGCCTTCACCGGCGGTTCGCATGCGCGCACGCCACGCCATCGCGAGACGCTGCTCGATCTGAAACCCGACGCCCTGTTTGACGACATGCGGGAATTGCTCCAGTTTGTCCGAAGCGAAAAGGCGGGCGGGAAAGAGCATTGATGCGCGATCTGATCGTTGCGGTGGACATCGGCACGGGCAGTGCCCGCGCCGGCGTGTTCGACCGGAGCGGTGCCCTGTTCGGACGGGCCGAGCAGCCGATCGCCATGCGTCGGCCGAGCGCCGACCGCGCCGAACATGACAGCGAAAACATCTGGGAGGCGGTCTGCACGGCGGTGAAGGCGGCCTGTGCGGTCGCCGGTGTGCCGGCCGCGCGGGTCGCGGCGCTTGGCGTGGACGCAACCTGCTCGCTGGTGGTGCGTGATAAGGCCGGGGCGCCGCTGGCCGTCTCGGGTGGCGAGGAGGCGCGCTGGGATACGATCGTTTGGCTCGATCACCGCGCGCTGAAAGAGGCCGATCTCTGCACGGCGACGGAGCATCCGCTGCTTGCGCATTCCGGCCGGGTGATGTCGCCGGAAATGGAAATGCCAAAGCTGATGTGGCTGAAGCGCAACCGGCCGGAGGAATGGGCGCGCTCGGGCTACTTCTTCGATCTCGCCGATTTCATCACTTGGCGGGCGACCGGCTCGAATGCCCGCTCGCGCGGGACCTTGACCGCCAAGTGGAATTATCTTTCGCATGAGGCGCAGCCGTGGAGCGAAAGCTTCCTGAAGGCGATCGGCCTCGAGGATATGCAGCAACGCGGCTCCCTTCCGACCGAGACACTGGCCGTCGGCGAGGCGGTCGGCCGGCTGACGGCGGAGGCGGCGGCGTCGCTGGGGCTCGATACGGATTGCGTCGTCGCGGCGGGGCTGATCGATGCCTATGCCGGCACCTTCGGCGTGCTTGGTCCTTTTGCCGGCGAGCCGGATGCGCTTGAGCGCCAGTTGGCGCTGATCGGCGGCACGTCGAGCTGCATCGTCGCCTTCTCGCGCGAAAAGCGCTTCGGCTTCGGCATGTGGGGGCCGTATTACGAGGCCGTGCTGCCGGGCTGGTGGCTGGTGGAGGGTGGGCAGTCGGCGACGGGCGCGCTGCTCGATCATCTCCTGCGCACGCACAGCGCCGGCGGCGAGCCGACGGCGGCGAACCATGCCCGCGTCGTCGCGCGTATCCGCGAGCTTCAGGCGGAAGAGGGCGAGGATTTTGCCGCGCGTTTGCATGTCCTGCCGGATTTTCACGGCAACCGCTCACCGCTTGCCGATCCGCATGCGCTGGGCGTGATCAGCGGG
>CBFGOD010000504.1:0-3179 GCA_965650295.1 uncultured Shinella sp.
GCCGGCCACTTCGCCTTGCCGCCGGGAAACCGAGGCTCTATAGACCCCGCGTATCCAACGACAGTTGAGGCGGAGTTCCATGGACTTCTTTCCGCATCGCCACCTTCTCGGCATCAAGGGTCTGACAGAGCAGGACATCACCCTGCTGCTCGACCGCGCCGACGAGGCGGTCAAAATCTCCCGGCAGCGGGAAAAGAAGACGTCGACGCTTCGCGGCCTGACGCAGATCAATCTCTTCTTCGAAGCCTCCACCCGCACGCAATCGTCCTTCGAGCTGGCCGGCAAACGGCTTGGCGCCGACGTGATGAACATGTCGGTCGGCAATTCCTCGGTGAAGAAGGGCGAAACGCTGATCGACACGGCGATGACGCTGAACGCCATGCACCCCGACGTGCTGGTGGTGCGCCACTCCTCCGCCGGTGCCGCCGCCCTTCTGGCGCAAAAGGTCTCCTGCGCTGTCGTGAATGCCGGCGACGGCCAGCATGAACATCCGACCCAGGCGCTGCTCGACGCGCTGACCATCCGCCGCGCCAAGGGCAAGCTGTCGCGCATCATCGTCGCCATCTGCGGCGACGTGCTGCATTCGCGCGTCGCGCGCTCCAACATCTTGCTGCTGAATGCCATGGGCGCGCGCGTACGCGTCGTCGCGCCGGCCACGCTTCTGCCGTCGGGCATCGCCGACATGGGCGCAGAGGTCTACCACTCCATGGAGGAAGGCCTGAAGGACGCCGATGTCGTCATGATGCTGCGCCTCCAGCGCGAGCGCATGTCCGGCGCCTTCGTGCCCTCGGTGCGCGAATATTTCCACTATTACGGCCTCGACGCGGAAAAGCTGAAGGCGGCGAAGGAAGATGCGCTCGTCATGCATCCCGGCCCGATGAACCGCGGTGTCGAAATCGCCTCGGAGATCGCCGACGGCCCGCAGAGCGTGATCGAACAGCAGGTCGAGATGGGCGTCGCCGTCCGCATGGCCGTCATGGAAACGCTTCTTGTCTCGCAGAACCATGGTGTCAGCGCATGACCCGCACGACCGTCCTGAAAAACCTCCGCATCATCGATCCCTCGCGCAATCTCGATGAGAAGGGTTCCATCGTCATCGAGAACGGCAGGATTGCCGCGATCGGCACCGGCGCGCAGAACCAGGGTGCGCCTGAAGGTGCAGAGGTGGTTGACGGCCGCGGCATGATCGCCGCCCCCGGCCTGGTCGATGCCCGCGTCTTCGTCGGCGAGCCCGGCGCGGAACACCGCGAGACCATCGAATCCGCCTCGCGCGCGGCCGCCGTCGGCGGCGTCACCACCTTCATCACCATGCCCGACACCGATCCGGTCATCGACGACATCGCGCTGGTCGAGTTCGTGCTGAAGAACGCCCGCGACAAGGCCATCGTCAACATCCACCCCGCCGCCGCCCTGACCAAGGGGCTCGCCGGCGAGGAAATGACCGAATTCGGCCTGCTCAAGGCTGCCGGTGCCGTCGCCTTCACCAATGGCCGCAACCCGATGCACAATGCACAGGTGCTGCGCCGCGCCATGACCTATGCGCGCGAATTCGGCAGCGTCATTTCGCTCGAAACCCGCGACAAATATCTGGGTGCCGGCGGCGTGATGAACGAGGGGCTGCTCGCAAGCTGGCTCGGCCTGTCCGGCTCGCCGCGCGAAGCGGAACTCATCCCGCTCGAACGGGACCTGCGCATCGCCGGCCTGACGCGCGGCAAGTATCACGCCGCGCAGATCTCGGTGCCGGAATCGGCCGAAGCCGTGAAGATCGCGCGTGAGCGGGGCGCCAATGTCACCTGCGGCACATCGATCAACCACCTCACGCTGAACGAAAACGACATCGGCGAATATCGCACCTTCTTCAAGCTCTCCCCGCCGCTGCGCGGCGAGGACGACCGCAAGGCGATGGTCGATGCGCTGGCCCGCGGCGAGATCGACATCATCGTCTCCTCGCACGATCCGCAGGACGTCGACACCAAGCGCCTGCCTTTTGCGGATGCCGCGGATGGTGCCATCGGTCTCGAAACCATGCTGGCGGCAGCACTCAGGCTGCACCACAGCGGCGAAGTCTCGCTGATGCGCCTCATCGATGCCATGTCGACACGCCCGGCGAAGATCTTCGGTCTCGATGCCGGCACGCTGGCGCTGGGTGCGGCGGCCGATATCGTGCTGATCGATCCCGACGAGCCCTGGCTCGCCACGAAGGAACGCTTCGTCTCGCGCTCGAAGAACACGCCGTTCGAAGATGCCCGCTTTACGGGACGCGCGGTTAGCACCTATGTTGCCGGCGAACGGGTGCATTCGCTGGGCTGACGGGACATCGGCCTGTGGGATGGTGGATCCTCGGGTGAAGCCCGAGGATGACGGAGGGGATGAAATGCCGTGGCGCCCATCGAAGGGCGCGGTGCGCGGCAAGGTTTCTCCAAGTCGTTCCACATCCCTTCTTTCGTCATCCTCAGGCTTGACCCGAGGATCCACGGCCGCGAATGCAGAGAATGGAACGGGGGAACAAACGTGTCCGATATATTCACCTGGCAGCTCGGTGCGCTGCCGACGCTTGCGGCGCTGGCCTTCGGCTATCTTCTCGGCTCCATTCCCTTCGGTCTGATTCTGACCCGCATGGCAGGACTCGGCGACGTGCGCCAGATCGGCTCGGGCAATATCGGCGCGACCAACGTGCTGCGTACCGGTAACAAGAAGCTGGCCGCCGCGACGCTGCTGCTCGACGCCCTGAAGGGCACCGCCGCCGCCGCCATCGCTTCACGCTGGGGCCTCGACGCCGGCATTGCCGCCGGCTTTGCGGCCTTTCTCGGTCATCTTTTCCCGGTCTGGCTGGGCTTCAAGGGCGGCAAGGGTGTTGCGACCTATGTCGGCCTGCTGCTGGGCCTCGTCCCCGTCATGCTCGCGGTCTTCGCGGCCATCTGGATCGGCCTTGCCTATCTCACCCGCTATTCCTCGCTTTCAGCCCTAGTTGCAACGGCCGCATCTCCGGTTGTATTGTGGTTTCTCGGTCACGAGAAGGTGGCACTGCTCTTTCTCGTGCTCACCATCATCACCTGGTGGAAACACAGCGCGAATATCAGCCGTCTCATGAGCGGCACCGAAAGCAAGATCGGCAGCAAGGGATAGCCATGGACGACCGCGGCGCAGGGAAAAAGGGAATTGCGCTGACGGAAAGACAG
>CBFGOD010000505.1:0-3177 GCA_965650295.1 uncultured Shinella sp.
ACACAATAGTGCGGCGGGCGCGGGAAATCGGCTCCAGAGGCGAATTTCGCAAGGAAAGGCTGGATATCCGGCGCGGCCCATTGTAACAGGTGTCGCTGAAGCGGGTCATGCAAATGCCTCAATTCGCCGACAGGAGAGCGCACGACTGACCCATGCCAGAGGGGCTTGGAGGAGCGTCGTTGCTCCGGCACAGGATTTTCAGGAGACCGAACTCGTATGATCTTCACATCGAACCTCATCAAGCGGACCGTGCTTTCCGCTTTCGCCGCGTCGGTTGCCCTGGCGGCGGCTCCTTCCGTATCCCAGGCTCAGCAGGCCGCACCGCCGAAGGGCTGGTTCAAGGTCTGCACCAAGCAGGAAGACAATGACGTCTGCATCGTGCAGAACCTGCTGACCGCAAGCAGCGGCCAGCTGATCACGGCTGTCGGCCTCATCACCGTCACCGGCAAGACCAACCGCAAGATCATGCAGGTCTCGGTTCCGAGCGCACGCCTCATCCCGCCGGGCATCCAGATGCAGATCGACGGCGGCAAGGGCCTGAAGCTCGATTACGCCATCTGCATGCCCGACAAGTGCGTCGCTGAAGTGCTGCTCACCGACCAGATGATCGCAAGCCTCAAGAAGGGCGGCGAGCTGGTCCTCACCTCGATCAACTTCCAGCGCGCGCCTAACCCGATCAAGATGTCGCTCGAAGGCTTCACGGGCGTGTTCGACGGCGAGCCGATCGAACAGTCCAAGCTCGAAGAGCGCCAGCGCCTGCTGCAGGACGAAATGCAGAAGAAGGCCGAGGAAGCCCGCAAGAAGCTGGAAGACGCCCAGAAGGCGGCCAAGAGCCAGTAAGCGTCACGCTTCATCCCAGATATAGAAAACCCGGCCAGTGGCCGGGTTTTTTGTTGTCTGATCTCCGGGGGACCGGTCAGTGGAAAACGCCGGTTTCTTCCTTCCAGCGATAATGCCCCTGGTCGGCATCCATCAGCGCCCGGACTTGCGGGTGACGAATGGGCTGACCGCTCTCGTCCGCCACAAGGTTCTGCTCGGAGACATAGGCGACATATTCGCTGTCCTCGTTCTCGGCGAACAGGTGATAGAAGGGCTGATCCTTCGACGGGCGGATTTCGGCCGGAATGGCGTTCCACCATTCCTCCGTATTGGCGAATTCCGGATCGACATCAAAGACCACGCCACGGAAGGGAAAGACCCGGTGGCGGACGATGTCGCCGATGGCAAATTTTGCGTTACGCATCTTCATGGCGTACCTACCTTTCCCTTTATATTTGGGTAATTGCGCAGAAACATCAATAGTTCCACCCCTGTCACACGTCTTTCATAGACGGGTGTGGCGCTTGCGCCTCCAGCGGTTTCGGCGTACCTCGAAGAACAGCATCTCAGGCGGATCGGGCGGCATGAACAATCAGTGGGGCAGGAGCGGCAACGGACAGACCTCGGGCGGCGGCGGCATTGGCGGCATCCTGTTTGCCGTCGTCATCAGCCTGGCGCTCGGTGGCGCCGCCGGCTACGGCGCGTTCCGCATGATGGACGGCGCGGTGCCATCTGGTGAAATCGAAGCACGCGACCGGCGCATCGCCGATCTCGCCAGGGAGCTCGATACACGCGCGTCGCAAGTCGAGGAGAACGGCCAGCGGGCGCAGGCGCTGACCGAAGAAAACGGTGCCCTCAAGCGCCAGATCGAGGCGCTCAAAAGCAATACGGACGCTTCCGAAGCGGCCAAGGCCGTTGCCGACAACGTGCGCCTGACCCGCGATGTCGTGCCGAAACTCGAAAACGATCTGGAGCTTGCAGCCCAGCATATCGCTGATGCCGAGGCGCTGAAGAAACGCGCGGAGGAAGCCGTGCTTGACCGCGAGCGCCAGCTTTCGCTGCAATCGGATCAGATCGCGCGGCTGGAAAAGGCGCTGGATCAGGCCCGCAACACGCAGAGCTCGGCGCAAAGTGCCGAAACCGAGCGTCTCGAGGGGGAGGCCGATACGCTACGACGCGACCTCGAAGAGGCTCAGCGCGCGCAGGACAGGCTCCGCAAGCAGGATATTCCGGCGCTGCGCGAAACGATTGCGGCGAAGGACAAGGAAATCACGACGCTCACCGATCGCAACGCCGCGCTGGCCCTGCGGATCGACGCCCTGGAGGCCGCCGCAAAACCGAACGGACAAAAGGACGCCGGAACCAAACCGGAACTGGACAATGCCAAGCCTTCCGATGGTGCCAAGCCGGCAGAGGGACGCAACCCGCGCAATGCCGCGCTAGTGGCCGAAGCAATGCAGGGCACACCCGGCCTCGACCGCCTGAGCGGCGATCAACGCGATCAGCTTGAGCGCACGCTGGTGTCGGGCGAATGTGTCACCAATGCGCTGAGTGGCGTGTTCAAACGCATACCGGTTCTGGCGCTGCGCAACCTGATGCGCGATCTCGACAGCGACTGCTAGTTTATACGGGCGTCAAGCGCCTGATTTGGGAGGGAGATTTCGATGAAGCGATCTGTTCTGGCGGCCGCGCTCGGCCTTGCGCTTTCCGTCGGCGGCGCAGCCTCGCAGAGTTTCGAGCGCAACATCATGACCGGCGGCCCGCAGGGCACCTATATCAAGATCGGCCGCGACATCGCAGCGCTCGGTGCCGAATGCGGCCTGAACCTCAATGTGGTGGAAAGCGCCGGTTCGCTGGAAAACTTCGTCGGCGTGCGCAACCGCCGCAACACGCAGTTCGGCATCGTGCAGAGCGATGTGCTGGAATATCTGAAAACCTTCGAGGCGAACGACCCGGAGGTGCAGAAAGCGGTCAAGGGCGTGCGCATCATGTTCCCGCTCTACAATGAGGAAATCCACGTTCTGGCGCGCAAGGACATTGCCGGCATGAAGGATCTCGTGGGCAAGAAGATCGCCGTCGGCAAGAAGGATTCGGGCACCTTCCTGACCGCCACGCTCATCATGGACATCCTCCAGGTGAAGGCCGGCGAGCGCCGCGAGACGACAACCTATTTCGAGGAGACGCTCGGCAGGGTGCCGGGCACCTCCGACGACCCGGTGCGCGATGGGGTGAAGTCGCTGACGACGCTGGTCGGCTCGCCCGACACCGCGATCCGGGTCATCGAGCGGCTCGTCGCGGCGAGCGACGGCGGGTTTGGCGGGATGATGTTCCGCGCACACGAATGGGCCAACCGCGAGC
>CBFGOD010000506.1:0-3175 GCA_965650295.1 uncultured Shinella sp.
TTGCCCTTGCCAAGTTCGGCCGCAATGGCGCTCGATAGGGAGCAGCCGGTGCCGTGGGTGTTGCGCGTCAGGACGCGCACGCCCTCGAACCAGCGCAGGCGATCGCGCGTCGCCAGGACATCCGGACTCTGGTTGCCGGGCAGATGCCCGCCCTTCAGCAGCACCGCCTTGGGGCCGAGCGCCAGCAGGCGGTTCGCCTGATCCGCCATCGTCTCCCGGTCCATTGCCTCCGCCTCGCCGAGCAGGGCGGCCGCTTCCGGCAGGTTCGGCGTGAGCACCGTGGCGAGCGGCAGCAGGCGGCGCGTCAGGGCATCGACCGCTTCGCGCGCCAGAAGCGACGCCCCGCCCTTGGCGACCATGACGGGATCGAGCACCAGCGGCGTGCTGCGATGGCTGGCAAGTGCATTGGCCACCGCCTCCACGATGTCGGCCGAGGCGATCATGCCGATCTTGACCGCATGAACCTGCACATCGGCGAAGACATCCCGGATCTGCGCCGCGACGAAGTCCGCCGGCACGAGATGCACGCCGGACACCCCTTGCGTGTTCTGCGCCGTCAACGCCGTCAGCACGGCCATGCCATAGGTGCCGCGCGCCGCGAAGGTCTTGAGATCGGCCTGGATGCCGGCGCCGCCCGACGGGTCCGAGCCCGCGATGGAGAGGATGTTTGCGATGGTCGTCTCGGCCATGGAGCCTCCTTGCGACGGAGGAGGCCGTGGGACGCGCAACGATACGGCGCCCGTTCGACTCCCTCCGCCGGCATGATCCGGTTCAGGTTCAAAGGGTGCTTCTCAGCCCGCCTTGCGGCGGACGCCCCTGTCCAGGCGCTACGTTTCGCAAAAGAAAAGCCGCCTGTCATCTTGAAAGTGACAGGCGGCAAAATGGCAGGCGTGCGTTACGCCTTGGTGACGTGGTATTCCTTGATGGCAACCATCTTGATCGCGGGATAACGTTCCGCCTCGTAACGCAGCGAGAAACTGTCCTGCGCCAGGAACACCGGGTCGCCATCGAGGTCGCGGGCGATATCGCCGCGGCGCTGGGTGACGAATTTGTCGAGTTCCGCCGCACTGTCCGAGGAAACCCAGCGGCAGACCGAGAAGCGCGACATTTCGAAGGAAACCGGCAGACCGTATTCTCCCTGAAGCCGTTCCTTCAGAACGTCGAGCTGCAGCGCACCGACGACGCCGACGATGGCGGGCGAGCCGTCCTCCGGCGAGAAGAGCTGCACGACACCCTCTTCCGCCATCTGCTGCAGGGCTTCCTTGAGCTTCTTGGCCTTCATCGCGTCTTCCAGCCGCACGCGGCGCAAGATTTCCGGCGCGAAGTTGGGCACGCCCTCGAAGACCAGCGCTTCGCCTTCCGTCAGCGTATCGCCGATGCGGAGCGTGCCGTGGTTGGGGATGCCCACCACGTCGCCGGCATAGGCCGTATCGGCCAGCTGGCGCTGCGAGGCGAAGAAGAACTGCGGCGCCGAAAGGCCGATGGTCTTGCCGGTGCGGGCAAGGCGCACCTTCATGCCGCGCTCCAGCATGCCGGAGCAGACGCGGGCAAACGCGATGCGGTCACGGTGGTTCGGGTCCATATTGGCCTGGATCTTGAAGACGAAGGCCGTCATCTTGTCTTCGGCGGCATGGACCTTGCGCACATCGGCAATCTGGTCGCGCGGCGGCGGCGCGAAGGCGCCGAGCGCGTTGATGAGATCGCGCACACCGAAATTGCGCAATGCCGAACCGAAGAAGACCGGCGTCAGATGTCCCTCGAGGAAGGCTTCGCGGTCGAAGGGACGGCAGGCTTCGCGGGCCAGTTCCAGTTCTTCGGTGAAGGCGTCCCGCTCGTTTTCCGGCAGGTTTTTGGCGACTTCGGCGATGTCGTCCATCTTCGTCGGCTGCACCTGCGTATCCGAGCCGCGATAGGTACGGTCGGCGAGGTGATAGGAGCCGCAGAAGGACTTGGAACGGCCGACCGGCCAGGTGACCGGCGCCGTATCGAGCGCCAGCTTCTCTTCCACCTCGTCGAGGATTTCGAACGGGTCGCGGCTCTCGCGGTCCATCTTGTTGACGAAAGTGATGATCGGAATATCACGCAGGCGGCAGACTTCGAAGAGTTTCAGCGTGCGCGGCTCGATACCCTTGGCGGCGTCGATGACCATGATGGCCGCATCGACCGCCGTCAGCGTGCGGTAGGTGTCGTCGGCGAAGTCTTCGTGGCCGGGCGTATCGAGGATGTTGAAGACATTGCCGTCATATTCGAAGGTCATGACCGAGGTCACGACGGAGATGCCGCGCTCGCGCTCGATCTTCATCCAGTCCGAGCGGGTTTGGATGCGGTCCTTCTTCGCCTTGACTTCACCGGCAAGCTGGATGGCGCCGCCGAACAGCAGCAGCTTTTCGGTGAGCGTGGTTTTACCGGCGTCCGGGTGCGCGATGATCGCGAAGGTGCGGCGGCGGGAGACCGCCTCGGCGAGGGTTTCAGCCATTTTCTGCAATATCCTGTGAGTTGCCGGCGTCTTTACAGGCTCCGCCTCGAAGATGCAATTGACGCGCTGCCGCCACGGCCGGCTTATGGCCGGATGAACGCACACGCTCCCGCCCAGCTCTCGCTCGTCCGCCTGCCGCATGGCGAAGGCATCGAGCTTCCCGCCTATGAGACGCCGGGCGCCGCCGGCATGGACCTGCGCGCCGCCGTGGAAACCGATGCGCCGCTGACGCTCGCGCCGGGCAAGCGCACGCTGGTGCCGACCGGCTTCGTCTTCGAAGTTCCCTTCGGTTACGAGGCGCAGATCCGCCCGCGCTCCGGCCTTGCCTTCAAGAACGGCATCACCTGCCTCAACACGCCCGGCACCATCGACAGTGATTACCGCGGCGAGGTGAAGGTGCTGCTCGTCAATCTCGGCGAAGAGCCTTTCGTTATCGAGCGCGGCATGCGCATTGCCCAGATGGTGATCGCCCCCGTCACGCAGGTCGTGGTAAACGAGGTGACGGAAGCCAGCGAAACGGCGCGCGGCGCCGGCGGCTTCGGCTCGACCGGCGTGCGCTGAGACGATGGCGAGCCAGTCGGAGCTCGTTTTCCGCGCGAACTATTTCGGTGATCCGGCCGCGTCGCAGGCGCTTGCTGCCCTGCTCGACGACACATTCGGCATCGACGTGACGATCCTCGATCGTCTCGGCGGGCCGGA
>CBFGOD010000507.1:0-3166 GCA_965650295.1 uncultured Shinella sp.
AAGGACTCCTTCAACAGTCCCCAGAGGCCGCTGGGTTCGGCCGCGGTGATCGCCGCCTGCTCGACGATCGAGCGGCTGTAGCGCGAATGCAGGCCATCGATCAGCGTGCGCAGGCGCAACGCATCCTGGATCAGCTCGCGGATATCCTGGCCGGCGCGCACCTCGCCGGAGCCCAGCTCCAGCGTCGCATCGTCGAGACCGGCATTGATCAGGTATTCTTCCAGCGCCTTCTCATCCTTCAGGTACTGGCTCGATTTGCCGCGCGCCACCTTATAGAGCGGCGGCTGGGCGATATAGAGATGGCCGCGCTCGATCAGCTCCGGCATCTGGCGGAAGAAGAAGGTGAGCAGCAGGGTGCGGATATGGGCGCCGTCGACGTCGGCGTCCGTCATGATGATGATCTTGTGGTAACGCAGCTTGTCGGCGTTGAACTCGTCCTTGCCGATCGACGTGCCGAGCGCGGTGATCAGCGTGCCGATTTCCTGGCTGGACAGCATCTTGTCGAAGCGCGCGCGCTCGACGTTCAGGATTTTTCCGCGCAGGGGAAGAATGGCCTGGTTTTCGCGCGAGCGGCCCTGCTTGGCCGAACCACCGGCCGAATCACCCTCGACGAGGAAGACTTCGGACTTTGCCGGATCGCGTTCCGAGCAGTCGGCAAGCTTGCCGGGCAGCGACGAAATGTCGAGCGCGCCCTTGCGGCGCGTCAGTTCGCGGGCCTTGCGCGCGGCTTCGCGGGCGGCGGCGGCCTCGACAACCTTGCCGACGAGGATTTTCGCATCCGCCGGATGCTCTTCGAACCAGGTGGAGAGCGCCTCGTTGACGAGGTTTTCGACGACCGGGCGCACTTCCGAGGACACGAGCTTGTCCTTGGTCTGCGAGGAGAATTTCGGGTCCGGAACCTTTACCGATAGCACCGCCGTCAGACCTTCGCGGCAATCCTCGCCCTGCAGCGTCACCTTTTCGCGCTTCATGATGCCGGATGTATCGGCATAGGAAACGACCTGGCGCGTCAGCGCGCCGCGGAAGCCCGCCATATGCGTGCCGCCGTCGCGCTGCGGGATGTTGTTGGTGAAGCAGAGCACGTTTTCGTGGTAGCTGTCGTTCCACCACATGGCGACTTCGACGGTGATGCCGTCTTTTTCGCCATGAATGGCGATGGGCTTCGACACCAGCGATTTCTTGGCGCGGTCGAGATAGGTCACGAAGGCTTCGAGACCGCCCTCGTACATCAGTTCGTCCTGCTTGATATCCGAATGGCGGCGGTCCGTCAGGAGAATGCGCACGCCGGAATTCAGGAAGGCGAGTTCGCGCAGGCGATGTTCCAGTGTCGAATAGACGAATTCGATGTTTGAGAAAGTGTCCGTCGAGGGCAGGAAGGTCACTTCCGTGCCGGTCTCGTTTCCGGCCTCGCCCGTCACCGTCAGCGGGCCGTCGGCGACACCGTGCGTGAAACTCATCTCGTGGATCTTGCCGGCGCGGCGGATCTTCAGCTTCAGCTGCACCGACAGCGCGTTGACCACCGAGACGCCCACGCCGTGCAGACCGCCAGAGACCTTGTAGGAATTCTGGTCGAATTTGCCGCCGGCATGCAGCTGGGTCATGATGACCTCGGCCGCCGAGACGCCCTCTTCCTTGTGGATGTCGGTCGGGATGCCGCGACCGTTGTCGGTCACTGTCACCGAACCGTCCGCATTGAGCGTCACCGTCACGATATCGGCATGGCCGGCCAGCGCTTCGTCGATCGCGTTGTCGACGACCTCGTAGACCATGTGGTGCAGGCCCGAGCCGTCGTCGGTATCGCCGATATACATGCCCGGGCGCTTGCGCACGGCATCAAGGCCTTTGAGGACCTTGATCGAATCTGCGCCATACTCGGCCGGGCCGTTTTCGGTCTCGGGGGTGTCAGTCATGCAAACTTCTTTCCAGAGGTTTCGCCAGAAGGCGGGACGCGCGGCGAATCACCGCTTTCCAAGTCTTGGAATATAGGGATTCCAGCCCCAAGTTCCAAATCCGAGCACCGCAAAGGCGGCAGAAATCAGGGGATCGTCAGGGTTTTACCCGGGAATTGCACGCTTTTTCCAGAATGCCGGCAAGACGGCGCACGGTCTCGGGCGGAAGCGTGGCGATTTCGGCCGAAAGACGGTTGGCAAAGGCCGTGTATTCCGGCGGCAGGCCCGATGTATCGACCACCACGCGCGGGTCGGAAATCTGCGCGATGCGGAACAGTTCTTCCGCCTCGTCCCAGATGACGTTGAAATAGCCGGCGACGCGCTGGAGGAAATCGAAACTCGGCATGCCGCGCTTGCCATGTTCGAGCGCCGAGAGATAGGCCGGGCTGACGCCAAGCGCCGCCGCCATCTCCTTCTGCGAAACGCCCTTGCGATCCCTGAGATGGCGCACAGCCTTGCCGAAGGGTGTCGTCATCGCTTCTCACCGGGGTGGCGGGCGAGACGGACATAAAGCGCGCCCTCGCCGCCGTGATTGCGGGCAGCGGGCTCGTAGGAGGAGATCAGCGGGCGGAATTCCGGCAGCGAGAACCACAGCGGCACCGCGCGCTTCAAGGCGCCGTCGCTGCCGAGCGAGGTTCCCTTGCCGGTGATGACAAGCACATGGCGCAGGCCGCGCTCATGTGCCTTGATGAGGAAGCCGAGCAGGAAGCCGTGCGCCTCGCTCTGGATCATGCCGTGCAGGTCGATGCGCGCTTCCAGCGCCAGGCGGCCCTTGGCGATCTTGCGCTTGACCGGGCGTTCCAGCGGATAGTGTTTCGTGTCCTTGCCGCGGCCGATGGTGAGCGCGATGCCTTCAGCGGCCGGCTGTTCGGCCTTGGCCTTCTTCGGCTCGGGGGCTTTTTCTTCCGGAATTTTCTCGGCGAAAACGGCTTCGAATTCCGTCAACGCGTCGAGCTTGCCCGGCATGGCCCGCGTCGAGCGCGCCACCTTGCCCCAGAGGATGCGGTCCTCGCTGGTGAGCGCCTTATCCCTGGGCATGGAGGTAGCGCTCCGCTGCCGCCTTCGGGATGAGGATATGGAAAGTCGCGGCATTGCGGACATTGCCCGCCAGCGCACCGGCCGCATCCCCCGATCCGGTAAAGATATCGCCGCGCGCCGGGCCGACGATGGCCGTGCCCGTATCGAGCGCCAGCATCAGCCGGCGGAAGGGTTTGCCG
>CBFGOD010000508.1:0-3158 GCA_965650295.1 uncultured Shinella sp.
CAAAGAAAGGAGGGCGGTTGCGGCGGAAGCGACGACGACGGCGATAAGGAGGTTGGGCCAATGGGGGCGAAAACGGCGCAAGAACAGGATGACGGCGATGGTGACACCGGCGACGCCGCAGGCCGCGGGGTTGAATGTCGGCCGGGTTGCCCAGAGTGCGGCCAGCTTTTCGAGGATAGGACCGGGCTCGCGCCCGTCGAGTTTCAGGCCGAATAATTCGCCGATCTGGCTGGCGAAGATGATGACGGCGATGCCGGCGGTAAAGCCGACCGTCACGGGATAGGGGATGAATTTGATGTATTTGCCGAGCCGGAAATAGCCGGCCAGCGCCAGCATGATGCCGGAGAGGAAGGTGGCGAGCAGGAGACCTTCGACACCGTGCCGGGCGACGGTCGCGGAGACGAGCACGATGAAAGCGCCGGCCGGCCCACCGACCTGGAACCGGCTGCCGCCGAGCGCCGAGACGAGGAAACCGCCGACGATGGCCGTGTAGAGACCACGATCCGGCGTGACGCCGGAGGCGATGGCGATGGCCATGGAGAGCGGCAGCGCGACGATTGCCACCGTCAATCCCGAAAGCGCATCGGAGCGCAAACGCGCGGCACCGTAGCCCTCCGCGAAAACGCTGGCGAGCTTGGGCATCAGGGTATCGGTCATGGGCGCCTCGAAAGGCCGGTGGATGGAGAGGCCGGCCCATCTATCTCACGCCTGTTCGCGCGTCGATGCAATTGACGGACGTCAAGCCCGTCAAAAAAAGACGTGCACCGCAGAAGCGCAGGATTTGTGAAATCGCTCCGTGCTTGATTGAATGCGTCCCGACGAGAAAGGAAACGGCATGAGCGAGAACGAGATCTGGGCCGCCTATGAGAAGCGTTTGCTGCGTGTCTCCGCCTATATCTACGAGCATCTGGACGAGGATCTCGACCTCGACCGGCTCTCGGATATCGCCTGCCTTTCCGCCCATCACTGGCATCGTGTCTATCGGGCGGTGCACAACGAGACGCTGGCGATGACCGTCCGGCGGCTCCGGCTGCACCGCGCTGCGGGCGATCTGGTGAGAAGCGACCGCTCGGTCCGGGACATCGCCGCGCGCTGGGGCTATCCCAACCTGCAATCCTTCACGCGCACCTTCGCGGCCGCCTATGGCATGCCGCCGGCGCGTTACCGCAAGGACGGCCCCCATCGCGCTTTCGAACCCGAACACGGCAAGGAAACGTCCCGCATGTATGATATCGCCATCCGCACCATTCCCGAGCAGACGCTGCTCTGCGTTCCCCATACCGGGTCCTATATGGGCATCGGCAAGGCCTTCGAGGCGCTCTACGGCGCCCTGTTTTCCCGCAACATCTTCACACCCGACATGCGCATGATCGGCCTCTTCCTCGACGATCCCGATCTCATGCCCGAAGACAAGCTTCGCTCCTATGCCTGCGTCACGGCGGATGCGGATGTCCCGGCAGATGCGCCGCTCGAACGCCGTACGCTTGCAGGCGGCGACTACGCCGTGCTGCGCCACAAGGGTCCCTATGCCGATATGGGCGCGGCCTATCGCTGGCTCTACGCCACCTGGCTGCCGGCCTCCGGCCGCTCAATCCGCGACGATGTGATGTTCGAGGCCTATCTCAACAACCCGCGCGACGTGCCGCCCAACGAGCTGATCACGGAAATCTGCCTGCCCTTGCAGCCGGGGATCGAGGCCGCGGCCTGAGTTAGGGTTAAGCGCGTTGCGGGCCGCTATGCTGTTTGTCTCGGCCTCCCATCCTCACCAATGTCATCCTCGGCCTTGAGCCGAGGATCCAGACAACAGGCAAGACAGTGCGGATGTGTGGATCCTCGGCTCAAGGCCGAGGATGACGGAGGGGAGGATGAAGGGGTAGTTGCTCTTTCTTAGCTGGCTTTCGCCGCCGCGAGCTGGCGATGCATCTCTTCATCATCTATCGCCTTGGCCCTTAGGCAGGCGGGGCGATCCTTCAGGCGGTCCCAATAGGCCTGATATTCCGGCCGGGCCTCCAGGGTGCCGAATTGCAGGCCCCAGCTGATATGCGAGCCGACATAGACATCGGCGGCGGTAAAAGTGCCGCCCGCGATGTAGGGCGTGCGGCTGACGGCATAGGACAGGGCGTCCAGCACCGATTCGTAGCTGCCGCAGCCGATGCTGCGTTCGCGGTCCTTCGGCACGCTGAGCCCGAAGGTCTTGAGCGAGACGGCCATTTCCAGCGGGCCGGCGGCGAAGAACATCCAACGGTAATAGTCGGCGCGCTGACTGGTCGGCGGGGCGAGGCCGGTGTCGGGGAAGGCGTCGGCCATATAGGCGCAGATCGCGGCGGCTTCCGTCACCACGGTCTTGCCGTGGCGGATGGCCGGCACCTTGCCCATCGGATTGACCGCGAGATAGTCCGGCGCCTTCATCGAGCCTTCATAGGTCAGCCATTCCGTGCGGTAGGGTGCGCCGACCTCCTCCAGCATCCATCTGGCAATGCGTCCGCGCGACATCGGATTGCTGTAGAAAACAAGCTCGTCGGCCATGGTGTCCTCCTCGGACAGCGAGGGGGAGAATAGAGCGCGGCGGAAGGGTCGCAAGCCTGTACAAAAGAAAAAGCCCGGCGCGATGGCCGGGCTTTCTCGGTGTTCTCAGGCTTAGGCCGCCATGGCCTTGCGCAGGTTCTCGTCGATCTTGTCGAGGAAGCCCGTCGTGGAGAGCCACGGCTGATCGGGACCGATGAGGAGCGCGAGGTCCTTGGTCATGAAGCCCGATTCGACGGTGTCGACGCACACGCGCTCGAGCGTTTCGGAGAACTTGGCCAGTTCCGCATTGCCGTCCAGCTTGGCGCGGTGGGCGAGGCCACGGGTCCAGGCGAAGATCGAGGCGATCGAGTTGGTCGAGGTTTCCTCGCCCTTCTGATGCTGGCGGTAGTGGCGCGTCACCGTGCCGTGCGCGGCTTCGGCTTCGACGGTCTTACCGTCAGGCGTCATCAGAACCGAGGTCATCAGGCCGAGCGAGCCAAAACCCTGGGCCACGATGTCGGACTGAACGTCGCCATCATAGTTCTTGCAGGCCCAGACATAGCCGCCGGACCACTTGAGCGCCGAAGCGACCATGTCATCGATCAGGCGGTGTTCGTACCAGATCTTCGCTTCCTTGAACTTGTCGGCGAATT
>CBFGOD010000509.1:0-3155 GCA_965650295.1 uncultured Shinella sp.
CTCATGGCCCTGGCCGTGGCTGTGCGAGCCGGTGAGCACCTCGACGGTGCCGACGGCATTGACGCGCACCTCCGCCGATTCCCACAGGCCGACGCCGGCGCCGAGCGAGCCGACCGCCGCCGACGGCGCGATGCCGCAAGCCTCGATGTAGCAGCTCATGCCGATGCCGCGCTTCATGCCGCGGCTTGCGGCTTCCGCCTTGCGGGCCGGGAAACCGGCCCAGTCGGCGGCCTTCATCGCCGCTTCCAGCGAGGCTTCGTAGTCGCCCGCGTCATAGTTCATGATGACGGGCGTCTGGTGCGGGAAGCTGCGGATGAAATTGATGCGGCGAAGCTCGGCCGGCGAGATGCCGAGTTCGCGCGCTGCCGTCTCCATGGTGCGTTCGAGGAGATACGTTGCTTCCGGCCGGCCGGCGCCGCGATAGGCGTCGACGGCGACTGTGTTGGTGTAGACGGCGCGCACATTGGCGTGGATCGCCGGGAAATTATACTGGCCGGAGAGCAGCGTCGCATAGAGATAGGTCGGCACGGCCGAGGAGAATAGCGACATATAGGCGCCGAAATTAGCGATCGTATCGACCTTCAGCGCCGTGACGCGGTTGTCGGCATCGAAGGCCATTTTGACGGTCGAGACATGGTCGCGGCCGTGGGCGTCCGTCAGGAAGGCCTCGGTGCGGTCGCTGGTCCATTTCACCGGCACGCCGGTGCGCTTGGAGGCCCACAGACAGACAATTTCTTCCGGGTAGATATAGATCTTCGAGCCGAAACCGCCGCCGACATCGGGGGCGATGACGCGCAGCTTGTTCTCAGGTGCGACATTGTAGAAGGCGCTCATGACGAGGCGGGCCACATGCGGGTTCTGGCTCGTCGTGTAGCAGGTGTAGTGGTCCTCGGCCGAATCGTAGATGCCGAGTGCGGCGCGCGGTTCCATCGGGTTCGGCGCAAGCCGGTTGTTGACGATCTTCATTTCGGTGACATGGGCGGCCGACGCGATAGCCGCATCGACGGCGGAACCGTCGCCGATTTCCCAGTCATAGATCAGGTTGCCGGGGGCTTCCGGGTGAAGCTGCGGCTGGCCGGCCTCAAGCGCCTTCACCGCATCGGTGACGGCGGGCAGCACGTCGTATTCGACGACGACGGCCTCGGCGGCGTCGCGCGCCTCGCCCATCGTGTCGGCCACCACGACGGCGACGGCATCGCCGACATAACGCACCGTGTCATGCGCGATCGGCCGCCAGGCGCCCATCTTCATGGGAGAGCCGTCCTTGGAATGGATCATCCAGCCGCAGATCAGGTTGCCGATACCGTCGTCGAGCATCTGCTTGCCGTTCAGCACGCCGATGACACCGGGCATGTCCTCGGCCGCCGACGTATCGATGCTCCTGATCTTCGCATGCGCGTGCGGCGAGCGCACGAAGGCGGCATAGCGCATGCCGGGCACGGACATGTCGTCCGTATATTTGCCCTGGCCCATGAGAAACCGCTTGTCTTCTTTTCGCGCAACGCGCGCGCCGATGCCTTCGACACCCATCTTCATCTCCTCCAGAGATATCGTTCGCGTGACATGCTGAAGGCGGTCAGCCGGGCGGGCGCAAAGGGATCGCAGCCGCTGGCGGGACCGCCGTCGGCGTTATTCCGCAGCCTGACGGCCTGCCGCGCCCATGTCTTCGGCAGCGGCGAGGATGGCTTTGACGATGTTGTGGTAGCCGGTGCATCGACAGATATTGCCTTCCAGGTTTTCCCGGACGGTCTGTTCGTCGAGCTTGGCGCCATAGCGGTTGATCATGTCGACGGCGGTCATCACCATGCCGGGCGTACAGAAGCCGCATTGCAGGCCGTGATTGGCCTTGAAGGCCGCCTGGACGGGATGCAGCTCGCCGTTCGCGGCAAGGCCCTCGATGGTGAGGATATCGGCGCCAGCGGCCTGGGCCGCGAGGATGGAACAGCTTTTCACGGCCTTGCCGTCCATATGCACGACGCAGGCGCCGCACTGGGACGTATCGCATCCGACATGGGTTCCGGTGAGGCTGAGGGTGTCGCGCAGGAAGTGCACGAGCAGGGTGCGGTCCTCGCACTCCTTGCTCACCTTCCGGCCGTTGACGGTCATTGCCACTTTCGCCATTCGTTCCTCCCTGGCGGTTGCAGAGCCGCTGGGCCGGTCGATCCGAGTGTGCATGCAGCGGGCGTCGTCGCGACGCGGGCCTGGGATCAGACGACACCAGCATTCAATTCGCGTGCATTTCGTTCCGGCAAAGATGTCGCGCGGGGTTCTCCTCCCGTCGGCGCGGCATCAACAGTCATATCATTTGACTTTTTGCGGCGGGGATCAACCGGTACTTTCAGGGTAAATCGAAATTTCTCGTGACCGGATGCGTTTGATGGACCAAACAAACGAAACGGAAACGCTGTTTATTCGCAGAACAAAAAAATAGTTTAGTCCCATGGACTTCCCGCAATCCGGCTATATTTTGAACCTCGGACAGACCTGACCGTGCAAGGCGGCGGCGTGTGTTGCGTAACGTAAGAAGGGGATAGTGCGGATCCGAAAACGGGGCGCATCTCAACTTTGGAGAACATCTTCATGAAGAAAGTCATTGCGCTCGTCCTGGTCGGTCTGGCCGTCGCCAGCTGCACGCAGACGGAAAAGGGTGCAGGCATCGGCGCCGTCTCCGGCGCGATCATCGGTGGCGCTATCACCGGTGACGTCCGCGGCGCTGCCGTGGGTGCTGCCATCGGCGGCGTTTCCGGCGCTGTGATCGGCTCCGTCGCCGAACAGCCCGGCCAGTGCTACTACCGCGACCGCTACGGCCGCCGCTACATCGATCGTTGCCCGTCGGGTTACTGAGACCCGCAGCCTGCAACCTTTGCGAAGCCCCGGATCGTCTCCGGGGCTTTTGCTTGTCCGCCGGCGGGATAAAATGCCCTTCGGCGCTTCAAATCTTGTTCGGCACCGTGTAAAACCGCCGTTAACATTACGGAAAACCTAACGCGTTAGGGTCTTTTCCTGCCTGAAAGCCTTGGATGAACCAGGGCGCCAGAAGTCTGTGACGGAAAGCTGCCGGTCCGCCGTAAGCCCCGCACCTTACGGAGAAAGGCGACGGATAGCTGCGGATGCGGGATAAAGTGAACCGGCCGGAAAAGAGTTTTGCGTTTCTG
>CBFGOD010000510.1:0-3148 GCA_965650295.1 uncultured Shinella sp.
ACGATTTCGGCACGGGTTATTCGTCGCTCTCCTATCTCAACCGGTTTCCCGTCGATATCGTCAAGGTCGACCAGTCCTTCACCCGCTCGCTTTCCTCCGACCAGCCGGATGTGCGCCGCAAGAGCCGAATGCTCATCGAGGGCATCCGCACGATCTCGCACCAGATGGGCTGCGCGGTGGTGGCCGAAGGCATCGAAACGACGGAGCAATGGGACATGCTGCAAAGCATGAATATCGAGTTCGGTCAGGGTTACCTGCTGAGCAGACCCTTGCCGCTTGACGCACTGCTCGAAAAGCTCGACGAATTTACAATGCCCGACATGCCCGAACGCCGGGCCGTGGCCTCCTGACAGGAAGAGGGACAAGACGATGAAGACACTGCTTTTGACGCTTTGCCTGTCGCTTGCCCCGCTTTCCACAGCACTTGCCGACACCATCCATTTCGTGACCGAGGAATACGCGCCCTTCAACTATTCCAAGGATGGCAAGATCACCGGCATCGCCGTGGAACAGGTCGAGGCCATGGCGAAGGCTGCCGGCATCGACTACACGCTGGAAATCATGCCCTGGGCGCGTGCCTTCGCACTGGCGGAAAGCCAGCCGAAGACCTGCGTTTTCACGACCGGCTACAACCGCGAGCGTGCCGAGCGTTTCGTCTGGGTCAACCCGCTGCTGAAGGATCAGATGGTTCTTCTCAAGCGCAAGGGCGACCGCTACGATGGACTGACCATCGTCAAGGCACGCGAACTCAAGGTCGGCTCGCAGCGCGGCGACTTTGCCGTGGAGGCGCTTCAGCTCATCGGCTTCAAGGACATCGACCTTGCCGCCGATATCGACATTACCCTGCGCAAGCTCATCTCCGGCCGCATCGACCTGATGCCGACCTCGATCAAGACCTATGAGAAGCTGGTCCAGGAAGGCCAGCCCGTGGAAAAAGCCATGCTGATGGCCGGCCAGATTTACGGCCTCGCCTGCAACAGGGACACGCCTGACGGGCTCATCAAGGCGCTGCAAGCCGAACTCGACGAGCTGATCGTGAGTGGAGAGCAGGACCGCATCTTCACCGCCTACGGCTTGCCGCCGAACCCGCGCACGGCCGACAACGGCAAGAAATGACCGCCGACGGTTGACTTCCAGCCGCTTTCGCGGTGGTGAAGACACGACACTTCCTTTTGCGGACCACTTCCATGCAGATCATCGCCGGGCTCGGCAATCCGGGCGCAAAATATGCGGGCAACCGCCACAATATCGGTTTCATGGCGCTGGACGCCATCCATCGCAAGAACCCGTTCTCGCCCTGGTCGAAGAAGTTCAAGGCCGAAATCGCCGAGGGCGAGATCGCCGGTGAGAAGGTGCTGCTCGTCAAGCCGCAGACCTTCATGAACCTTTCGGGCGAATCCGTAGGCGAGGCGATGCGCTTCTACAAGCTCGCGCCGAAGGACATCGTCGCGATCTATGACGAACTCGATCTTGCGCCCGGCAAGGTGCGCATCAAGGTCGGCGGTGGCCATGGCGGACATAACGGCATCAAATCGATCGACGCCCATTGCGGCAAGGACTACCGCCGCATGCGCCTCGGCATCGGCCATCCCGGTGCCAAGGAGCTGGTGACCAACCATGTGCTCGGTGATTTCGCCAAGGCCGATCATACCTGGCTCGACCCGCTGCTCGCCGAACTCGCGCACAACACCGCCATGCTAGTGCGCGCCGAAGATTCGCAGCTGATGAACAAGCTGGCACTCGCCACCGGCAGCAAGCCGGAGGAGAAGGCCGCACCGGAAAAGAAGCCCGCCGGCCAGTCCCATATCCGCCAGGCCCGCAACCACAACCAGCCGAAAATCCTGCCGACGACAGGCCCGATGGCGGAAATGCTGAAGAAGCTGCTCGGCAACAAGGGGGAGTGAGGGCTCACCCTACTCCTCCGGCTCCGTCTGGAACAGCAGCGGATAGCCCGCCTCCTTGGCGAGATCCGTCGCTTCCTTCGCCTTGGTCTCGGCAATGTCGCGGGCGCAGATGACGACGACGCAGGTGCCCATCTTGTGGGCGGTCATCATCACCCGCTGGCTCGTTTCCTCGGCCATGCGAAACACGGCCTTCAGCACCAGCACGACGAATTCGCGCGGCGTGTAGTCGTCGTTGACGAGCAGGACCTTGTAGAGCTTCGGCCGTTCGAGCTTCGGCTTGGTTGAGGTCTTCGGGGTAAGGGTCGTGTCACCATTGCTCATGGGAAGCTCCTCGTAATGTTGGCTTCGAGCGATGTTGGGCCATTGTGCACCGCAAGAGGCACGAGTTCAAGGCCCCGGGGCGGCCAAGCTCTTGACCCTGCCCCTCCCATCCCCCATAGCGAGGGCAACGATTTTCTTACGACGAATGGACCATCTCCATGGGCTTCAAATGCGGTATCGTCGGTCTGCCGAATGTCGGCAAGTCGACCCTCTTCAACGCGCTGACCAAGACGGCGGCCGCCCAGGCGGCGAACTATCCCTTCTGCACCATCGAGCCGAACACCGGCGAAGTGGCGGTTCCCGATCCGCGCATGAAGGCGCTCGCCACCATCGCGGGCTCCAAGGAAATCATCCCGACGCGCATCTCCTTCGTCGACATCGCCGGCCTCGTGCGGGGCGCGTCGAAGGGTGAAGGCCTCGGCAACAAGTTCCTCGCCAACATCCGCGAAGTCGATGCCGTCGTGCATGTGCTGCGCTGCTTCGAGGACGACGACATCACCCATGTCGAAGGCCGCATCAATCCGGTGGGTGACGCCGACACGATCGAGACCGAGCTGATGCTCGCCGACCTCGAGAGCCTGGAGCGCCGCGTCGAGCAGACCCGCAAGCGCGCCGCCAGCAAGGACAAGGATTCACTCGCCCAGCTGCCGATCATGGAAGCCGTGGTTAAGTTGCTCAACGAGGGCAAGCCGGCCCGCCTGCTCCTCAAGACGCTGGCCCCGGAAGAGATCGAGGTCCTGAAGGGCCTGAACCTCTTGACCTCGCATCCGGTTCTCTATGTCTGCAACGTCGCGGAAGCCGATGCCTCGACCGGCAACGAGCACACCGCAGCCGTCGCCGCCATGGCGAAAGAACAGGGCGCGGAATGCGTCATCATCTCTGCCGCGATCGAATCCGAAGTCGCGCAGCTGCCGGAAGAGGAA
>CBFGOD010000511.1:0-3133 GCA_965650295.1 uncultured Shinella sp.
CATGTTGGAGAGCTTCGGATTGGCCTTGATGTCCTTCAGCGACACGGGCTTGGGCATATCCCGCACGGCGCGGATATCGACGCAGTCCCAGCGCGGATCCTCGCCGGCCGTCGTGTCCGGATGCGACAGCGCGCAGACTTCCGTGAAGCCGACGATCTCCAGCCCTTCGTTGGAATGGTAGAAGAAGCCCTTGTCACCGATCTGCATGGCCCGCATGTGGTTGCGCGCGAGGTAGTTGCGCACGCCGGTCCATTCGGTGCCCGCCTCGCCGGCGTCCTTCTGCATCTGCCAGGACCATTTGAAGGGTTCGGACTTGTAGAGCCAGAATGCCATGGGAGCTTACGCCTCCGGATTGTTGAAGACCCAGTTCCAGGCCTTCACATCGACGGCGGCGAACAGGCCGGCCTTGGCATAGGGATCGTTTGCCGCGATCTGCCGCGCCTCTTCGATCGTCTCGGCCTTGACCACGACGAGGCTGCCGGTCGGCTTGCCGTCATCGCCAAGGAAAGGGCCGGCGAAGGCGAGCTTGCCGCTTGCATTGAGATCGTTCAGGTAGGCGACATGATCCGGGCGCGTATCCATGCGCACCTGAAGTGCGCCGGGCTTGTCCTGGCAGAGGAAGGCGAAAAGCATGGAAACGGTCCTTTCAGTGATCATTCCTGGGTGATCGGGCGCGTCATCAGCTGCCCGATGGCGGTTTTCACGTCGAGCGTGCCATCGATGATCCGGGCGACCGCGTCGGTGATCGGCATGCCGATGCCTTTTTCCGCCGCCACGCCTGAGGCCACGGAGGCGGCAAAGGCGCCTTCCACGAGATCGCCCGACCAACCGGCGGCCGTACCGTTGCGGCCGAGCGCGATGCCGAAGCGCAGGTTGCGCGACTGGTGGCTGGTGCCGGTCAAAACGAGATCGCCGAGGCCGGAAAGGCCTGTCACCGTGATCCCCTCGCCGCCATGCGCCTCGACGAAGCGCGACAGTTCCGCAAGCCCGCGTGAGATCAGTGCCGCCCGCGCCGAATCGCCAAGTTGAGCCCCTTCGATGATGCCGCAGGCAATCGCCAGAACGTTCTTCAGGGCGCCGCCAAGCTGCACGCCGATCCGGTCCGTCGAGGGATAGAGCCGGAAGGTCGGGCCGGAAAGCGCCTGCGCGAGCGCGGCACCGATCTCAGCGGAGCGCGCCGCAACGACCATGGCCGTCGGCAAGCCTTTCGCGATATCGGCGGCAAAGCCGGGGCCTGACAGTACGGCGACCTCGCGGCCGGGCAGTTCCTCTTCCAGCACCTCGGTCAGCAGACGGCCGGTGCCCTTTTCCATACCCTTGGCGCAGATGACGACCGCCGTGCCCGGCGCCAGCAGCGGCGCGAACTGGCGCGCGGCGTCGCGCTGCGCCTGCGAGGGCATGGCAAACAGCACGATGCCCGCGCCGCGAATGCATTCCACATCGGCACTGAAGCCGAGCGTTGCCGGCAGATCGATGCCCGGCAGCGCCTTTTCATTGCGCCGCGTCGTGCGCATCGCCTCGACAGCCGCTGCATCGCGGCCAATCAGGGTGACATCACCGCCGCTGGCCGCCGCCACGCTTGCGAGCGCCGTGCCGAAGGCACCGGCACCGACCACGGCGATGCGCTTCGAAATCGTCATGCCTTGGCTCCCCGCTTGCCGGATCCGAGAAGCGTCGCCGCCTGCTTGTCGAGCGGCCAGCGCGAGCGTGGCGCCACTGCGAGATCGTCAGGCGCAAAGCCGGCCGCCATGCGCTCCAGGCCGGCCCAGGCGATCATCGCGGCATTGTCGGTGCAAAGTGCCAGCGGCGGGGCGATGAAATGGAAGCGGTTCTTGTCGCAGAGCGCCTGCAGCGTTGCACGCAGTTCCGCATTGGCCGCGACACCGCCGGCGACGACCAGCGCGGGCGTCGCCACATCGGGATAGAGCGCGCGGAACCGTTCCAGCCCGCGACCGATGCGGTCCTTCAGGGTGCGCGAGACGGCGCGCTGGAAGGAGGCGCAGATATCGGCGATATCCTGCTCGGTCACCGGCTCGATCGACTGCGCCGCCTGGCGCACCGCCGTCTTAAGGCCGGAGAAGGAGAAATCAAGCCGCGCCGCGCCGACCAGCGGACGCGGGAAGGTGAAGCGCTCGGGGTTGCCCTTCTTCGCCATGCGCTCGACGGCCGGACCGCCCGGATAGGGCAGGCCGAGCAGTTTTGCGGTCTTGTCGAAGGCTTCACCGAGCGCATCGTCGATGGTCGTGCCCCAGCGCTCGTAGTCATCGACGCCGCGGATCAGCACGAGCTGGGTATGCCCGCCGGACACGAGCAGCATCAGATAGGGAAAGGAGAGCCCGTCGGTCAGCCGCGCCGTCAGCGCGTGACCTTCGAGATGGTTCACGGCATAGAGCGGCTTGCCCGTCGCCCGCGCGATCGCCTTGCCGGTCATCAGGCCGACGATGAGGCCGCCGATCAGCCCCGGCCCGCTCGTCGCGGCAATGGCGTCCACATCCGCGAGCGATTTTCCGGCGCGCAGCAGCGCCTCGGAGATGAGGCTGTCCAGCGCCTCGACATGGGCGCGCGCCGCGATCTCCGGCACCACGCCGCCATAGGCGCTATGCTCTTCCAGCTGGCTCAGCACGACTTCGCCGAGAATTTCGCCTTTTCCCGACGCATCGCGCAGGACGACAGCCGCGGCGGTCTCGTCGCAGCTCGTTTCGATGCCGAGAATGGTCAATTGGGACGACATGAAGCACTAGGATTGATTGCGATGGGCCGGAAAGCCGGTTACGAGACATCCCGGTAACAATGGATCAAGGCGGATGCAAACAAAACCTTTCAGGATCGGCACCCGGGGCAGCCCGCTGGCGCTCGCCCAGGCCTACGAGACCCGCTCGCGCCTGATGGCGGCGCATGGCCTGCCGGAAGATATGTTCGAGATCGTCGTGCTCTCGACGAAGGGCGACCGCATCACCGACCGTTCGCTGGCGCTGATCGGCGGCAAGGGCCTGTTCACCGAGGAGATCGAGGCGCAGCTGTCCTCCGGCGAGCTCGATTTTGCCGTGCACTCCTCCAAGGACATGCCGACCAAGCTGCCCGAAGGCCTGCATCTCTCCGCCTACCTGCCGCGCGAGGACATCCGCGACGCCTT